>NZ_LIRG01000349.1 GCF_001419695.1 Streptomyces prasinopilosus | reverse complement strand
CCGCGCGAGCGCACACGGCTCGAGCGCGGGAAGGGCGGGGAAGGATCTGCGGAGGCGGGGCTCTGCGGCCTCGAAGGGCCCGTCAGAAGCGCCCTAACGCATTCGCTTGCTCATCGGAGGGCTCCCTCGAACGACCAGGACCCCTGGTGTCCCACTCGATCGAGTGCGAGGGATCCGCGCTTGCCGCGAGCCCTGCTGCTCACGGCCTGGTCCTCACCCGGGGCACCCCGCCACGGACGGAGGGTTGCCGGACAGCCGGCCGGGGCCTGATGGCTGTCGCTCATGACCTGGTCGCCCATCCTGCCACACGGGCCCGCGGCACGCGCAAGGCGCGGTCCGGATCCCGGACGGACCGGACCGCGCCCTCACCGCCGGCGCACCGCCGGGACGCGGCTCACGCGTTGCTGACCAGCACCCAGCGCTCCAGAACCCGCCGGGCGGTGCCCGAGTCGATCGATTCGGCGGCCCGCTCCATCCCTGCCCGGAGCTGCTCCGCCAGGGTCCCGGTGCCCGGTTCGAGCGCCGTCAGCGCCGCCGCCGAGTTCAGCAGCACCGCGTCCCGCACCGGACCGTGCTCGCCGTCCAGGACCCGCCGGGCGACCTCCGCGTTGTACGACGCGTCGGCGCCGCGCAGGGCCTCCAGCGGTACGGGCTCGATGCCGACGTCGCGCGGGTCGAAGCGCTCCTCGGTCACCTTTCCGTCCCGGACCACCCACACCGTCGAGGGACCGGTGGTGGTCAGCTCGTCGAGGCCGTCGTCGCCGCGGAACACCAGCGAGGAGTGGCCGCGGCCGGCGAACACGCCGGCCATGATCGGGGCCATCCTCGGGTCGGCGACCCCGACGGCCTGGGCCCTGACCCGGGCGGGGTTGGCCAGCGGGCCGAGGAAGTTGAACACCGTGCGGACGCCGAGCTGGCCGCGGGCGGCCGCCACGTGGCGCAGTGCCGGGTGGAACTTCACCGCGAAGCAGAAGGTGATCCCGGCCTCCTCGGCGACCTCGGCGACCCGCCGCGGGGACAGCTCCAGGTTGACGCCGAGCTTCTCCAGCACGTCGGAGGCGCCGGACGCGGAGGAGGCGGCCCGGTTCCCGTGCTTGACGACCTTCGCCCCGGTGCCGGCGATGACGACGGAGGACATCGTGGAGATGTTCACCGTCCTGGCGCCGTCGCCGCCGGTGCCGACGATGTCGACGGTCTTCCCGGGCACCTCGATGCCGATGGCGTGGTCGTACATCGCCCGGACGCAGCCGGTGATCTCCTCGACGGTCTCGCCCTTGGCCCGCAGGGACACGGCGAACCCGGCGATCTGCGCGTCGGTGGCCTCACCGCGCATGATCAGGTCCATCGCCCAGGCGGTGTCGTCGGCGGACAGGTCGCGGCCGTCGAGCAGGCCGTTCAGCAGGGCGGGCCAGGAGCGGCCCGCCGCGGTGTCGCCTCCTGCGGGGGTCACAGCGCTCATCGGCCGCTCCTGGGTCCTCGGCGTCTTCGGCAGACGGACGGGTAGGGGTTCCGCCCCACCCTATCGACCCGGGGGCACGACGAAGGGCCCCCGTCCGGTCCTCGGACGGGGGCCCTTCGCAGTCGTGTGGCGACTCGGTTGCCCGGTGGGGCGGTTGAGGCGGTGCGGGGATCAGTGGTGGCCGTGGCCGCTCGTGATCTCCTTGTACTCCTCGACGGTCGGCTTCGGAATCTGGGACTCCTCGCCGTAGTAGCCCTTGCTGAGCTTGACGCGCAGCTTCTCCAGCGGCTTCACCTTGCGCTCGACGCCGTTCTCGTCGACGAGCGGGCCGATCTCGGCCGGCTGGTACTGCTCGTGCGCCGTGAGGGTGTGCAGCTGCTCCTGGCTGAGCGGCTCGTGGACCTCGATGAACTCACCGTGCGGCAGGCGCTTGATGATGCCCGACTCGCGGCCGTGCAGCACCTTGTCCCTGTCCCGGCGCTGGAGGCCGAGGCAGATCCGCTTGGTGACGATGAACGCCACCACGGGACCGACGAAGAACCCGATGCGGACGAACCAGGTGATCGCGTTGATCGACAGGTCGAAGTGGGTGGCCCACAGGTCGTTGCCGCCGCCGATGAGGGAGATGAAGTACAGGGTGATCCAGGCGACGCCGAAGGCGGTCCGCGTCGGGGCGTTGCGCGGGCGGTCCAGGATGTGGTGCTCGCGCTTGTCCCCGGTCACCCAGGACTCGATGAACGGGTAGACCGCGATGGACACCAGGACCAGGCCGAAGACCGTCAGCGGGATGAACACGCCCAGGACGAGCGTGTGGCCCCAGAAGTTGATCTCCCAGCCCGGCATCACCCGGACCAGGCCCTCGGAGAAGCCCATGTACCAGTCGGGCTGGGCTCCGGTGGAGACCATGTCCGGCCGGTAGGGGCCGATGTTCCAGATCGGGTTGATCGTCGCGACCGCCGAGACGATGGCCAGCACGCCGAAGACCAGGAAGAAGAAGCCTCCGGCCTTCGCCATGTACACCGGCAGCAGCGGCATGCCCACGACGTTCTTGTTGGTCTTGCCCGGACCCGCGAACTGCGTGTGCTTGTGGTAGAAGACCAGGATCAGGTGCGCCACCACGAGACCGAGCATGATGCCCGGCAGCAGCAGGATGTGGATCGAGTAGAACCGGGCGATGAAGTCGTCCCCCGGGAACTCCCCGCCGAAGATGAACATCGAGAGGTACGTGCCGACGATCGGCACGGACAGGACCGCGCCCTGCGTGAAGCGGATGCCGGTGCCGGAGAGCAGGTCGTCCGGGAGCGAGTAGCCGGTGAAACCGGTGAACATGCCCAGGACGAGCAGCAGGAAGCCGAACAGCCAGTTGACCTCGCGCGGCTTGCGGAACGCGCCGGTGAAGAACACGCGCATCATGTGCACGAACATGCCGGCCACGAAGATCAGCGCGGCCCAGTGGTGGAGCTGCCGGATCAGCAGACCGCCGCGGACGTCGAAGCTGATGTCCAGCGTCGACTTGTAGGCCTCACTCATCAGCTGTCCCTGCATCGGGACGTAGCTGCCGTGGTACACCACCTCGTTCATCGACGGGTGGAAGAACAGCGTCAGGTACACACCCGTGAGGATGATGATGATGAAGCTGTAGAGGCAGACCTCACCCAGCATGAACGACCAGTGGTCGGGGAAGATCTTGCGCATGTTGGCCTTGGCCAGGGAGTAGATCCCCAGCCGGCCGTCGGCCCAGTCCGCTACGCGTTCGCCGGCCGGAGCCTTCCCGCGCGAGCGGCCCGGCCCCTCGGCGCCGGACGGGCTGGTGGTGCTGGTCGTGGTACTCATCCGCGCTCCCAGAAGGACGGACCGACGGGCTCTTCGAAGTCGCCGAGCGCTTCGAGGTAACCCTCGTCGTTCACACCGATACGCAGCTGCGGCAGGGCGTGACCGGCGGGACCGAAGATGACCCGGGCCCCGTCGGAGAGGTCGAAGGTGGACTGGTGACAGGGGCACAGCGCGTGGTGCGTCTGCTGCTCGTACAGGGAGATCGGGCAGCCGACGTGGGTGCAGATCTTCGAGTACGCGACGATGCCCTCGTGCGACCACTCGAGCTCGCGCTTGTCCTTGATGTTCTCCGGCTGGATGCGGACGAGCATCAGGGCGGCCTTGGCGATCTCGTTCATGTACCCGTGCTCGTGCGGGTCCAAACCCTCGGGCTGAGCGAAGGTCAGCGAGCCCACGATGATGTCGGACGGCCGCATGGGCTCGTTCGTGTTCATGTTGACGAGCAGCTTGCCCTTTTGCCACGCCGTGTGGCGGAGCTTGGTGCCGGGCAGCGGACCGAGGTCGCGCAGCAGGACCACGCCGGACAGCGGGACCAGGGCCAGCGCGCCGAACATCGTGTTGCGGATCAGCTTGCGCCGTCCGATCACGGACTCCTTCGCGCCCTGGCGGAAGTCCTCCATGACCTTCTCGCGGACCTCCGGCGACGCGGCCACCGGGTGCCGCTCGTCGGCGGTCTCCTGGTCCGACATCAGCGTGCGGGCCCAGTGGACCGCGCCGGCGCCGATGGTGAACAGGGCGATGCCGAGGGTCATACCGAGCGCGAAGTTCAGCGCGTTGATGTGACCGATCGGGAAGATGTAGACGGACTTGTCGACCGGGATCGTCACGAACGACGCGATGAAGCCGACGGTGGCCAGCATCGACAGCGTGAACAGCAGGGCGACCGTACGCTCGGACCGCTTGGCGGCCCGCTCGTCGATGTCCTGGATCCGCGGCTCGTGGGGCGGCAGCCCCGGGTCGGCGAACGGGTTCTTCTCGTCCGCGACGCGCACCGCGCCGTGCGCGGTGTCCTGCCCTGCGGGCAGCTTCTCTTCGGGAGTCTCTTGGGTACTCATGACTTCCTGGCCTTTGCGGTCCGAGCGGCGACCCAGACGGCGACCGCGATCATTCCGCCGAGTCCGAAGATCCACGCGAACAGACCCTCGGAGACCGGGCCGAGCCCGCCCAGCGACAGGCCGCCGGGGCTCACGGTCTCCTCGCCGTTCACCGTCTTCACGTAGGCGATGATGTCCTTCTTGTTCTGCTCCGACAGCGAGCCGTCGGGGAAGGAGGGCATGTTCTGCGGGCCGGTCAGCATGGCCTGGTAGATGTGCTTGGGGGCCACGCCCTCGAGGTCGGGGGCGTACTTGCCGTGCGTGAGCGCACCGCCCTTGCCGGTGAAGTTGTGGCACTGCGCGCAGTTGTTGCGGAACAGCTCACCGCCCTTGGCGATGTCGGCACCCTCGGGGCCGTACTGCTCCTCGGTGGGAACGGCCGGGCCGGCGCCCAGGGAGGCGATGTACGCCGCCAGCTGGTCGATCTCGGCCTGGGTGTAGACGGCCTTCTTCTTCGGAAGCTGCGCGGCCTGCGAGGTGGCGGCCGGCATACGGCCGGTGGCCACCTGGAAGTCGACGGCCGCTGCGCCCACGCCCACCAGGCTGGGGCCGTCGCTGGTGCCCTGCCCACCGGTGCCGTGGCAGCTGGCACAGCCGACCGCGTAGAGCTTCTTGCCCTCCTCGATGGTGAGGGATTGGGCGGTTTCGTCGGCCTGCGCCTTGCTCGCGGGTGCGAGCACGGCGTACAGCCCCCCGGTGCATGCCAGCGCGAGGAGCAGAACGACGAGCGCCGCCAACGGGTGGCGTCGTCGTGCGGAGAGCTTTTTCACGGATTACCCCGGTGTCAGGATCTTCTGCGTCGATGCTTCTGGTGGGTGCGCTTCTTCGAGCGCGCGGATTCGGGTCCGCCTACTTGATCATGTAGATCGTTGCGAAGAGGCCGATCCAGACGACATCGACGAAATGCCAGTAGTAGGAAACGACGATGGCCGCCGTCGCCTGGTCATGGGTGAACCTCCGAGCCGCGTAGGTCCGGCCGAGGACGAACAGGAAGGCGAAGAGACCTCCCAGCACGTGCAGGCCGTGGAAGCCGGTGGTCAGGTAGAAGACCGAGCCGTAGGGGTCCGAGGAGATGGAGAGCCCCTCGTGCTTGACCAGCTCGGTGTATTCGAGGACCTGGCCGCCGATGAAGATCGCACCCATGATGAACGTGACGATGAACCACGCCCGGAGCTTCTTCACGTCCCCGCGCTCGGCGGCGAAGACGCCGAGCTGGCAGGTGAGTGAGGAGAGCACCAGGATCGTGGTGTTCGTCAACGAGAACGGGAAGTTCAGGGTGTCGGCCTTCTCCGACCAGAAGTCGGGTCCGGTCACCGATCGCAGGGTGAAGTACATCGCGAAGAGGGCCGCGAAGAACATCAGCTCGGAACTCAGCCAGATGATGGTTCCGACGCTGGTGAGGTTCGGTCGATTGACCGACGGGTGCGCGTGCCCGGTGTCTACTGTCGTTGCTGTCGCCACGCCGACATTATGTCGGTCGCTTATCCCGCCCTCACCCCGGGGGGTGCCGTTCGGTGTGTTCGCCCGTCGTGTACTGCCCGGATGGCTCATCGAAGCGGTGTCCGAACCGGTGTCGGCGGGCTGCCCCAAGGGGTAGCATCCGCGCCATCGGCACCACTGGTGCCGGACGATGCCGTGCCCCTCGGAAGCGTGGAGGAACAATGCAGGCGACCGCCACGGTGCTGGTCTACAGCGACAACGCAGGCACCCGGGAGCAGGTGCGGCTCGCCGCCGGCCGGCGGCCGGCCCCGGACGTGCCCGTCGTGGAGTTCGTGGAGTGCGCGACCCTCCCTGCCGTTCTCGGGGAGCTGGAGCGGGGCGGGATCGACGTCTGCGTCCTGGACGGGGAGTCCTCGCCGGTGGGCGGCATGGGCGTATGCCGGCAGATCAAGGACGAGATCTTCGGGTGCCCGCCGGTGCTGCTGCTCATCGGCCGGCCGCAGGACGCCTGGCTGGCCACCTGGAGCCGTGCGGAGGCCGCTGTGACGCTGCCGGTGGAGCCGGTGGAGTTCGCCTCGGCCCTGGCCTCCCTGCTGCGCCGGAAGCACGCCCTGAGCGCTTAGGGCCCGTCCGCGGCGGGTCCCGGGTCACTCGTCCGGGTCAGGCCGGCCGGGGGCGCAGGCGCGCCTTCTCCTCGGGGGCGGGGCCGGGTCCGGCGCCGCCCGTCAGGGCGCTGCCCTCGCGCCACTGCTCCCAGCCGAGGTTCCAGTCGCCGAAGCCGTTGCCGAAGGGCTCCATGGTCGCGCCGCCCGAGTTGACGACCTCGACCAGGTCGCCCTGCTGGAACGTGCCGAAGAACCACTCGGCGTCCTCGGTGCTCATGCCGACGCAGCCGTGGCTGACGTTGTCGTAGCCCTGGGAGCCCGCGGACCAGGGGGCGGCGTGCACGTACTCGCCGCTCCAGGTCACCCGGGTGGCGAAGTGGACGGGCATGTCGTAGGACTCGGGGGAGCCCTCGGCTATGCCTATGGTGGTGCTGCGCATGCGTACGAGGCGTTCCTTGGCGAGGACGACCTTGACGCCGTTGCGGGTCTCGAAGCCGGGCTTGCCGGCGGTGACGGCGATCGACCTGATCTCCTCGCCGCTCTTGTAGACCGTCAGCCGGTGCGCGGCGACGTCGGTGACGGCGATGACCCGGTCGCCGGTGCGCAGGGTCAGCGGTGCGGTCCTGCCGCCCCTCAGCCGGTCGCCGATCATGACGCCCTCCAGGGTGCTGTGCATCCTGATGCCGGTGTTCTCGGGCCAGTACTCCCTCGGGCGGAAGTGGAGCTCCTTGTCGTCCACCCAGTGCCAGGCGCCGTTCACCGCGGGCGTGGAGGACACCTTCAGGCCGCGCTCCACGACGGCGCGCTGGGCGGGGTCCTTGACGGGCGCGCTCAGCTCGGCGGTGAGCGGCTGGCCGACGCCGTAGGTGCCCGTTCCGGGGCCGAAGGTGACGCCGAGGCTCTCGGCGCCGCTGCTCGTGGCCGCGGTGGGCCTGCCCGTGGTGAAGGTGAGGACCTTGCGGCCCCGCGCCCCGTCCTCGTCCTCGGTGCTGACCCGGACCGTGTAGGCGGTGCCGGCGGCGAGCGGGGAGGTGCTGTGCCAGCGGCTGCCGTCGGCGGCGAGTTCCCCCGCCACGTGGCGGCCCGCGGCGTCCACCGCCGTGACGTCGGTGATGCGTCCGCCGGAGTCCTCGGTGACGATCTCCAGGGGCGTGTCCGGGTCCGCCTCCTCGCCTTCGGAGGGCCCGCTGAAGCTGATCCGGTCCGCGGCGTCGTAGGGCTCGGCGGCCAGCGGGTCCCCGCCGGAGGTGCAGCCGGTGACGCTCGTACCGAGGGCGATCACCAGCAGCGTGCAGCCGACGACGGTGCGGTTTCGGGGAGCACGTCTCATGGCCTCACGCTAGGGAGCCACGTCAAGCGCGGCACGCCGAAAGACTCGAACGAGTGACATTCATGGCGGCCGGACGCGCCGCGGGGCCCGGACCCTCCCGAAGGAGGGTCCGGGCCCCGCGCGGGTCACCCGTTCCGGTGGTGCGTCCTACTGGGTGCGGTTCTCACCGCGGTAGTACTCGAAGACCCAGCCCCAGATGCTGAGCAGGATCAGCGGTGCCGCGAAGTACATCAGCCACCAGCCGACGGCGACGGACAGGAAGGCGACCGCGCCACCGAGGCCGAGACCGAGCGGCTGCCAGCTGTGCGGGCTGAAGAACCCGAGTTCGCCGGCGTCGTCGGCGACGTCCGCCTCCTTGTTGTCCTGAGGACCCACGTCGACCCGCCGGGCGGTGAAGCCCAGGTAGAAGCCGACCATGATGCTCAGGCCGAAGGCCAGGAAGAGGGCCGTGGTACCGGCCGGCTCCTTGGACCACACGCCGTAGACGATCGCCACGACGAGCAGGAAGGCGCTCAGCCAGACGAACATCTTGCCCTGGATCTTCACTTGCCGGCCTCCTTGCCGCCGGAGAGGACCTTCTCACCGTGACCGGTGTTCTCGAGCTGGTCGAGCGCGGCGATCTCCGGGTGGTGCAGGTCGAACGCCGGGGATTCGCTGCGGATCCGCGGCAGGGAGGTGAAGTTGTGGCGCGGCGGCGGGCAGGAGGTGGCCCACTCCAGCGAGCGGCCGTAGCCCCAGGGGTCGTCGACCTCGATCTTCTCGCCGTACTTGGCCGTCTTCCAGATGTTGTAGAAGAACGGCAGCAACGACATGCCGAGCAGGAACGACGCGATGGTCGAGACCGTGTTCAGCGCGGTGAAGCCGTCGGCCGCCAGGTAGTCCGAGTAACGGCGCGGCATGCCCTCGGCACCCAGCCAGTGCTGGACCAGGAACGTGCCGTGGAAGCCGGCGAACAGCGTCCAGAAGGTGACCTTCCCGAGGCGCTCGTCGAGCATCTTGCCGGTGAACTTCGGCCACCAGAAGTGGAATCCGGCGAACATCGCGAAGACGACGGTGCCGAACACCACGTAGTGGAAGTGCGCCACGACGAAGTACGAGTCGGTGACGTGGAAGTCCAGCGGCGGCGAGGCCAGGATGACGCCGGTCAGACCACCGAAGAGGAAGGTGACCAGGAAGCCCGCCGACCAGAGCATCGGCGTCTCGAAGGACAGGCTGCCCTTCCACATGGTGCCCAGCCAGTTGAAGAACTTCACACCGGTGGGAACCGCGATCAGGAAGGTCATGAAGGAGAAGAACGGCAGCAGCACACCGCCCGTGGCGTACATGTGGTGCGCCCACACCGTCACCGACAGACCGGCGATCGCGATGGTCGCGCCGACCAGACCCATGTAGCCGAAGATCGGCTTGCGGGAGAAGACCGGGACGATCTCGGAGACGATGCCGAAGAACGGCAGCGCGATGATGTACACCTCGGGGTGGCCGAAGAACCAGAACAGGTGCTGCCACAGCAGCGACCCGCCGTTGGCCGCGTCGAAGATGTGCCCGCCGAACGTGCGGTCGTACTCCAGCGCGAAGAGCGCCGCCGCGAGCACCGGGAAGGCGAGCAGGACCAGCACACCGGTCAGCAGCACGTTCCAGGTGAAGATCGGCATGCGGAACATCGTCATGCCGGGGGCGCGCATGCAGATGATCGTGGTGATGAAGTTGACCGCACCGAGGATCGTGCCGAAGCCGGAGAGGGCCAGACCCATGATCCACAGGTCACCGCCGAGCCCCGGCGAGCGGACGGCGTCCGTCAGCGGGGAGTAGGCGGTCCAGCCGAAGCTGGCGGCGCCGTCCGGGGTGAGGAAGCCACCGAGCGCGATCAGCGAGCCGAACGTGAACAGCCAGTAGGCGAACATGTTCAGTCGCGGGAAGGCGACGTCGGGGGCGCCGATCTGGAGCGGCATGATCCAGTTCGCGAAACCGGAGAACAGGGGCGTCGCGAACATCAGCAGCATCACCGTGCCGTGCATGGTGAACGCCTGGTTGAACTGCTCGTTCGACATGATCTGCAGACCGGGCCGGGCGAGTTCCGCACGCATCACCAGCGCCATGACGCCACCGATGCAGAAGAACGCGAACGACGACGCCAGGTACATGGTGCCGATCGTCTTGTGGTCGGTGGTGGTGAGCCACTTCACGACCACGTTGCCGGGCTGCTTGCGCCGGACCGGCTGCTCGCTCTCGTAGGAGTCCACAGCCGCTGCGGCGCCCCGGGGTTCATTGAGGATGCTCACAGGATGTTCGCCTCCCGGTTCTTCTCGTGGCTCGTCTGGTCGATGCCGGCGGGAACGTAACCGGTCTGCCCCTTCTCCGCGAGTTCCTCGAGGTACCGCTCGTAGCGCTCGGGGGAGACGACCTTCACGTTGAACAGCATCCGGGCGTGGTCCACGCCGCAGAGCTCGGCGCACTTGCCGCGGAAGGTGCCCTCACGGTTGGGGGTCACCTCGAAGGCGTTGGGGTGACCCGGGATGACGTCCTGCTTCATCAGGAACGGCAGCACCCAGAAGGAGTGGATGACGTCCCGCGAGGTCAGGACGAAGCGGACCCGCTTGCCCTCGGGCAGCCACAGGGTGGGGCCCGGGTTGTTGTTCTGCGGGTTCCGCGTGGAGGGGGTGCCGCAGTCGTTGACACCGCCGGCGTCGGCCGGGAACGCCTTCTTGTAGAGGTCCGGCACCGCCTCGAGTTCCTTGGCGGTCTTGGCGTCGCCGGTGGAACCCTTGACGTTCTCGATGTAGTTGAAGCACCAGCTCCACTGGAAGCCGACGACGTTCACGGTGACGTCCGGCTTCGCCTCGAGCTTCATCAGCTCGGACTCGTCCCGGGCCGTGAAGTAGAAGAAGACCGAAACGATGATGAGCGGAACCACGGTGTACAACGCCTCGATGGGCATGTTGTACCGGGTCTGCGGAGGTACCTCGACCTTGGTGCGGCTGCGCCGGTGGAAGAAAGCACTCCACAGGATCAGGCCCCACACCAGCGCGCCGATGGCGAGCGCGGCGGCCCAGGACCCCTGCCACAGGGAAAGGATCAGCGGAGCCTGTTCCGTGGTGGGGGTGGGCATACCAAGGCGGGGGAAGTCCTCCCATGTGCAACCTGTGGCGGTTGCCAGGACCAGGCCCGCGGTCAGTGCCTGCAGCAGCTTCCGCCGCATCGGGCGCCGCGGCGAGCGGTCGGAGCCGTTGGGACTCACGTAGCGCCTTCCCGAGAGTCTCGCCCGCGCTGTACGGCTGCGGCCTGGCCTTCTCGCTGGTCGGTCGCCGCCCTGCGTCGGGCAGGGGTTTGGATGTTTATGCGGACCAAACCCTAGCCGACGCCATCCGGGGGGTCGCGGGGAGGGGGTCATACGCGCCGCCCGTCACCCCGAAGGGGTGGGGAGGCGCGCCCAATGGTCGGGAGTGCGGCTTGTGCGGTGGCAACGGCCGGGCACGGCAGGCACGAAGGGCCCGGCCGTTGCCACCGCACAAGCCGCACTCCCGACCATTGGGC
>NZ_LIRG01000348.1 GCF_001419695.1 Streptomyces prasinopilosus | reverse complement strand
GCCACCACACAAGCCATCAGACACCGCGCGCGCACCGTCGCCCTCCCGCCCTTCGCCTCGCCGACGGTGCGCGCGCGGTGTCTGATGGCTTGTGTGGTGGCTAGCCAGGATCTGCGCAGACCGGTCGTCTACACGCTTCGGACGCTGGCGATCGCCGTCTGCTACTACGCGGCGGGACGGCTGGGGCTGACGCGGGAACTGGTCATCGAGGGCGCGGTCGTGTCACCCCTCTGGCCGCCCACCGGCGTGGCCGTCGCCGCCCTGCTGGTCTTCGGGCTGCGGTACTGGCCGGGAGTCGCCCTCGGCGCCCTGGGCGTCGTCCTGTCGCTCGCCCCGCCGACGTGGCCCTCGCTGGTCATCATGGCGGGCAACACCGCCGCGCCCGTGTGCGGGTGCCTCCTGCTGCGCGCCGTGGACTTCCGTACCGACCTCGCACGCCTGCGGGACGGGATCGCCCTGGTGTTCCTGGGCGCCTTCGCCTCGATGCTGATCAGCTCGTCCGTCGCCGCCGGACTGCTCGTCGCCACCGGTGAGCTGCCGGGGGCCTCTTTCTGGGGCGTGTGGCTGGCCTGGTGGGTGGGGGACGCGATGGGAGTGCTCATCGTCGCCCCGGCCCTGCTCGTGCTCCGTCAACTGCGCGGTCCCCTGCGCTGGTCGCGGTGGAAGGAGGTCCTGGGGCTGGCGGTCGTCGCGGCCGCCCTGGTGCCCCTGATCACCCGCGTCGGGATGAGCGTGCTGTTCCTCGTCTACCCGCTGTTGATCTGGACCGCACTGCGGCTCCGGCTCGCCGGCAGCACGGCGTGCGCGGTATTCGCCTCCACCATGGCCACCGTCGCGGCGACCGACGGGGTGGGGCCCTTCGAGAGCCTCTCCCGCGAGGAGGTCCTGATCAACCTCCAGGCGTTCAACGGCGCGGTGGCCCTGACCGCCCTGCTGCTGTCGGCGCTGATCACCGAGCAGCGCAACACGCGGCGTTCCGTGGAACGGGCCTGCCAGGAACTGGTCGAGGTGCTGGAGCACCTCGCCGCGGGAGAGAACGCCCCGGGCCTGCCCTCCCGGAACGGGGGCGGGGCACGGTGGGCCCCGGAGGACCCGGACTGGGACGCCCGGAGCACGGGAGAGTGGAGCACCCGGCGCGGTACGGAGGATTCCGGTTCCGGCCGGTGAGCGGGGCGCGGCCGGGCCGTGCGCGGTGCCCCGCCCCGCGGCCGCGCCGCGTGCTCCCGCCGGGCGCGGGGCGGACGGGCGCGGGATCGCGCGGCGGGCGCCGGTCCGAGCGGTGGCCGGCCGGGCCGCGAAGTCCCGGTCCCGGACACGGGTGTCCCGTTCACCTGCTCAGCGACCCGGCGTCCCCCATGACGATCACCGGGTGCTGCCCGGGGTCGAGGGCCAGCAGGAGCTGCCTCATGTGCCGCTCCTCGAGGCTCACGCAGCCCTGGGTGGGCCCGTCGTGGTCCACGTGCAGCCAGATGCCGCCGCCCCGGTCGGCGCCGAGCGGGCGGGTCCGGTCGAGCGGGGAGGTGCCCGGGACGCGGTTGTAGTCGATCGCCACGACGTAGTCGAAGGACCCGGCGAGCGGCTCCCCCATGAAGCCCGTCCCGCTGATGGCGAACCCGGGCGACTCGTCGTACGGCAGCAGTGTGCCCGGGTCCGGCAGCAGACCCCCCGCGTCGCTGAGGGTGAACACGCCGATGGGCGAGCGGAGATCGCCCGCCAGGTGGTTGTCGGTCCAGCCGTTGAGGGCGTTGCGGGCGGGCCACGCCGTCCCCGGCTCCCAGCCCGACGCGGTACGCCGGTACAGGACGGCCTCGGAACGGTTCGCGTCCCGGCCCCTGCCGGTGACGACGACGGCCTGGCGGGTGTCCCCGGGGATCAGGGCCAGCGTGCGGGGACCGAGGTTGCCGAGGGGGGCGAGGCTGTCGGGAGGCGCTCCGGCGTCGGTCCGGCCCGGGGTGGCGCCCTCCGCGCCGGAGGTGCCGGTACCGGGGGCTCCGTTTCCCGCCGTCGGGTTTCCCGGCGCTCCGGCCGCCCGTGGAGCGGTGGCCGTGGGGGGCGGCTCCCCCGCCGTGCTGCCGGTGGTCGCCGCACAGCCGGTGAGGAACGCCGCCGCCAGGAGGGCGAGGACCGGCACCGGCAGCCGGCCGCGGCGCCGGGCGGGAGCGGCGGGCCGCCGGTCGGCCGGGGACGGAGCTCGTGGACGCCCGCGGTGCGGGCCTTCGATCGATGAGGCCATGGGCTCAGCCTGACTTCGGCTCGGGCAAAATGCCGCGCTCCCCGCGCGAGTCCGGGCAACGTCCCCCGTCTGCCCGCCGGGGCACCGGCCTTCGGCGGCCCCGGCGGGGCGGCGGACCGTCATTCCCCGAGGAGGAACGCGAGGACGGCGGCGCCCGCACCACTGGCCACGCCCACGACCGCGGCGGCCACGCACCGCGTCCGGAGCTGGTGATAGCGCTGGGCGTACATGGTGCGGAGTTCGGCCGCCCGGTCGCAGATCCGGACCAGTGTCACGCGGGAGGCCTCGATGCGGTCGGCGGTGTAGACGCGTTCCACGTCCTCGCGCTGCGCGGTCGTCAGCCACGGCAGCTGCTCGGTGAACCGCTCGGCCCGGCGCCGGGCGTCCTCGACTTCGGCCGCCCACAGCAGGTACCCCTCGAACTGGTCGAGGCCGCGGGCGCTGTCCTGGCTCGGATTCACATGCTCCTCCACGCTGGGCTGCGGAATCACTCCGGTCAGGCCTGGTCCCCGGGGGCCTTGACCGCGGAGCGCTCGGGGCGGTTCTCCTCCCGGTCGTACGCCGCGACCGCCGGGTGGTGCAGGTCGAAGGCCGGGGATTCGCTGCGGATGCGCGGCAGGGTGAGGAAGTTGTGGCGCGGCGGCGGGCAGGAGGTGGCCCACTCCAGCGAGCGGCCGTAGCCCCAGGGGTCGTCGACCTCGATCTTCCTGCCGTACTTGGCCGTCTTCCAGATGTTGTAGAAGAACGGCAGCATCGACATGCCGAGCAGGAACGACGCGATGGTCGAGACCGTGTTCAGCGCGGTGAAGCCGTCGGCGGCCAGGTAGTCCACGTACCGGCGCGGCATGCCCTCGGCGCCCAGCCAGTGCTGGACCAGGAACGTGCCGTGGAAGCCGGCGAACAGCGTCCAGAAGGTGATCTTCCCGAGGCGTTCGTCGAGCATCTTGCCGGTGAACTTCGGCCACCAGAAGTGGAATCCGGCGAACATCGCGAAGACGACGGTGCCGAACACCACGTAGTGGAAGTGCGCCACGACGAAGTACGAGTCGGTGACGTGGAAGTCCAGCGGCGGCGAGGCCAGGATGACGCCGGTCAGACCGCCGAAGAGGAAGGTGACCAGGAAGCCCGCCGACCAGAGCATCGGCGTCTCGAAGGACAGGCTGCCCTTCCACATGGTGCCGATCCAGTTGAAGAACTTCACCCCGGTCGGGATCGCGATCAGGAAGGTCATGAAGGAGAAGAAGGGCAGCAGCACTCCCCCGGTGGCGAACATGTGGTGCGCCCACACCGTCGCCGACAGACCGGCGATCGCGATGGTCGCGCCGATCAGGCCCAGATAGCCGAAGATCGGCTTGCGGGAGAAGACCGGGATGATCTCGGAGACGATGCCGAAGAACGGCAGCGCGATGATGTACACCTCGGGGTGGCCGAAGAACCAGAACAGGTGCTGCCACAGCAGTGGCCCGCCGTTGGCCGCGTCGAAGATGTGGCCCCCGAACTTGCGGTCGTACGCGAGGGCCAGCAGTGCGGCGGCCAGGACCGGGAAGGCGAGCAGGACCAGCACACCGGTCAGCAGCACGTTCCAGGTGAAGATCGGCATGCGGAACATCGTCATGCCGGGAGCGCGCATGCAGACGATCGTGGTGATGAAGTTGACCGTGCCGAGAATGGTGCCGAACCCCTGGAACGCCAGGCCCAGGACCCACAGATCAGCGCCGAGTCCCGGCGTGCGGACCGAGTCGGACAGCGTGCTGTAGGCGGTCCAGCCGAAGCTGGCCGGGCCGTTCGGGGTGAGGAAACCACTGAGCGCGATCAGCGAGCCGAACAGGAACAGCCAGTAGGAGAACATGTTCAGCCGCGGGAAGGCGACGTCGGGGGCGCCGATCTGGAGCGGCATGATCCAGTTCGCGAAGCCGACGAACAGCGGGGTCGCGAACATCAGCAGCATGATCGTGCCATGCATGGTGAACGACTGGTTGTACTGCTCGTTCGACACGATCTGCAGGCCGGGCCGGGCCAGTTCGGCGCGGATGACCAGCGCGAGGACGCCGCCGAGGATGAAGAACGCGAACGACGTCGTGAGGTACAGCGTGCCGATGGTCTTGTGGTCGGTGGTGGTGAGCCACTTGACGACCACGTTGCCGGGGCGCCTGCGCCGGACCGGCAGCTCGTCCTCGTAGGAGTCCGACTCGACCGAGTCCGACGCACTGTGAACCGCCACTGTTCCGCTCTCTTTCTGTGGGGCCGGTATCTCTACCCTCGGGAAGGATGTCGCACATGCGCCCGCTCGCGTGAGACCCGGGCACGGCCCGGCGTGTCACCGTACGCATCCGTGGACTTGCACATTGTGACGTACGGGACGAGGTTGTCGCGCCCGCGGGAGGCCGTCCGGACGCACCGGGGCCCGCACCCGGGTGGGTGCGGGCCCGCCGGCCGGCGCGGTGCGCAGGGGGTACGGGTGGGGCTGCCGGTTGACCACGATCTGCGAGCCGGGGTCGATCAGCACGTCGCCCTCGGCCGAACCGGTGAGGGCGACGTCCGTCGGGGTGGCGCCCCCCGTCGCGCACCGGTCCGGCACGGGCTGCGAGCCCGCCCTCGGTCACCGGACCGTGTGGCCGACCTCCACCGGGTCGAACGCGATCCGGGTGCGGGCTCCGCTCCCGGCCCACACGACCTCGACCGTCCTCCCCCGTCCACCCGGACCTCCCGGACCGCCTCCGCCGGGGATCCGGGGCCGGGTTCGGTGGTCAGGCTCGCCAGAGCGACGTGCACGGACGTGCCGTGGGAGCGGCCGCCGAGCCGGGGTACCCGGGCCCAGCGGGTGAAGGCCGTGCCCTGAGGGGCGCGGATCAGGCCGGCGACGGACTCGTCCCAGCCGTGCAGTCCGTGCAGCGACGAGACCAGCGGTTCGTCGGGGCCGGTGGCCCAGCCGGTGTGCGTGACCAGGGAGCCGTCCGGTGCCCCCACCACCCGGTGCACCCGCAGCTCGTGGCGGCCGCGGGCCACCGTGACGCTCTCCACCCGCAGGCCCGGCACCATCGGCGGGCCGTCGGCGAACACCGGCCGGTGCCAGGAGGCCGCCCAGCCCCACCCGTCGCCGTGCCCGGCACCCAGCGGGTGGACGCGGCGGCGGACGCTGGGCCGGCCGCCGACCACCACGGCCAAGTGGTTGTCGGCGACGTTCCCGGTCGCGGTCGGGCCGGTGCGGGTCGAGTAGGCCTGGCGCCCGTAGTGCGGGTCGTCCTCGGCGGCCGACTCCGCCTGGTGGGGGCGCACGTGGTGACTGCCGTGGTTGTGCAGACGGACGATGCCGTCGGCCCGGGTCGCCTGGAGGAGCAGTCCGGGCGCGGGCAGGGCGAGCACCCGGTCGGCCTCCTCCACCGGTGCGGGCTCCTCGCGGTCCGTCCAGAGGGCGTGGCCGGCGGGGGCGAGCAGGGCGACGAAGGCCTTCGACGCCCAGTAGGGGGACGCGGGGCCCGAGTAGGTCTGCAGCACGGCGTCGTGCGGGCCGTGCCAGCCCGGGCTCAGCAGTCCGTCGCCGGTCAGTGCGCCCCGGTCGAGGAAGTAGCGCAGGCTGCCGTTGGCGATGCGGCGCGAGGCCCCGGGGGTGAGCGGGCTGTGGCCGGTCACCGCGCCCAGTGCGACGGCCGACGCGGCGGCGAAGCGGTAGGTGAGGGACCGCCCGTAGTGCATCGGCGCCCCGTCCGCGCCGAACATCAGGGCGAAGCCCTCCAGGTGGGCGCGCAGCCGGGCGCCGTAGTGGGCCAGTGCGCCGGCGTCGCCGCGGAGGTGGGCGTCGAGGACCGGGTAGAGGTGCAGGGCCCAGCCGTTGTAGTGGTCGAAGGCGGGCATCTCCCCGTCGGTGTACCAGCCCTCGCCCCGGTACCAGTTCTCCAGGTGCTCCACCGCGCGCTGCCGGGCCGCGGCCGTCTCGCGGTCGCCCCGGCCGACGGACTCGAGGAACCCGGCGACGGTGTACGGGAAGAGGTACCAGTTGTTCGGCGCGGGGGTGTGCCGCAGTGCGCCCCGCAGCCATTCCTCGGCGCGGTCCCGCACGCCGGGGTCGAGGTTCTTCCACAGTCAGGGGGCGGTCAGGCGCAGTCCGAGGGCGATCGACGCCGATTCGACCATGGGCTGGCCCTGGACCGTGAAGTCCAGGATCAGCGGCCAGGACTCGGTGTCGTCGCGGCCCGGGGTGCGGGTGCCGGCGGCCAGCCCGTGCGCGTAGCGCTCCAGCAGGTGGTGCGGGTCGTCCCCGGCCGCTCCGGCCACCCGGAGGGCGGCGGCGAGGAACGTCCTCGCGTACCCCTCGAGGCCGTCGGAGCGCACGCCCGAGCGGGAGGGGCATCCCGGCAGGTCCAGCAGGGCGTGACCGGGGGTGCTCCAGCGCCGGGCCGCGGTGAGGAGCCCGTCCGCGACGGTCTCCCAGTGGGCGCGGGTGTAACCGGTGTGGGGGCTCAGGTCGCGGTTCTCCGGGGGCAGTTCGAAGGGGACGCTCATGCGAGGAAGGCCAGCCTTTCGCGTCGTACGGGGTGGAGGAAGCCGTCGCCGGCGGCCCAGCGCCGGATCTCGGCGAGCGCGAGATCGGCCAGGCGGCGCAGTTCGTTGCCCTGGGAGCCGGCGAGGTGGGGGGTGAGCAGGACGTTCTCGCAGTTCCACAACGGATGGCCGGGCGGGAGGACTTCGGGCTCGGTGACGTCGAGCACGGCCCGGATGCGGCCGGCCAGCGCCGCCTCGGTGAGCGCGTCCTGGTCGACGACGGCGCCGCGGGCGGTGTTGACGAGCACGGCGTCGGGCCGCATGGAGCCGATCAGGTCGCGGCCGACCAGGCCGCGGGTCCCGGGCAGCAGCGGGGTGTGCACGCTGACCGTGTCGGACTGCCGGAACAGCTCCGGCAGCTCCACCAGGTCCACTCCGAGTTCGGCCGCCTCCTCCTCGTCGACGTACGGGTCGTGGAGCAGGACGTCGATGTCGTGCGGGCGCAGCAGGTCGATGACGCGGCGGCCGATGAGGGAGGCGGACAGGATGCCCACGGTGCGGTGGTGGTTGCCGGTGGAGCGGTCGGGGCGCGGCCGGTCGGGCCGGGCGCGGGCGCCGCGGTAGTCGCGCGCGCTCTCCAGGACCCGTTTCCCGGTGAGGAGGATCATGGCGAGGGTGTACTCGGCGACCGGCACGGCGTTGGCCGCGGCGGCGGAGGAGACCTCGATGCCGCGTTCCCAGCAGGCGTCGGTGACGTGGCCGCGTACGCTGCCCGCGGCGTGCACGACGGCGCGCAGGCGGGGCGCGGCCCGCAGGGCCCCGGTGTCCAGGGGCGGGCAGCCCCAGCCGGTGACCAGCAGGTCGACGTCGGCGAGCACGGCGCGCGCCCGGGGCGTGGTGAAGTCGTCCAGTAACGGCAGGGGCGCCGGCTCGCACAGTGCGGCGAGGGCCGCGTGCGACTCCGCGTCGAGGACGGCCGAGGCGACGTCCGGGTGCATGGCCAGCGCGGCACGGGGCCGGAAGGCGGAGCGGGGCGGGTGCTCGGTCATGGTGGGGAGGAACTCCTTCCGTGAGCCGCCCGCTTCACGGCGCCGGCGGCCGGACCGCCGCGCCGGAAGCACTGAAGCGGGACGGGGCAGGGGCACGACTCTCAGGAGCGTGCCCATGAGGACCGCGGGGCAGTGCTCGGGGGCGGCGGCCGCCGGGCCGCTCCCCGGGCAAAGGCCGGAGCCGTCGGGTACGGACCTGGCCCGGCGGCATCGTCACGGGCGGGCGGAAGGCGTGCCGGAGCGTGGTGGGCCGGAGCCTGGTGGGCCGGCGGAGGAGCACGGTGGCCGGGACGGAGGACGGCGTACACGGCGCCGTCCCGAAGCGGGTGGCCGGTCGGTCAGCGTCACGGGCGCGGGTGGCCTCCGGCGCCCGGTCGGGCCCGTCGTCCCGGACAGGCCCCGGGGCCGCGGCCGAGGTGAGAGCCGGGCCGCGGCGGGGCGGGGCCGGCTCGCCCCCTCTCGGACGCGCGGGGGCGGGCGGGGCCGGACGCTCGTCGCCCGTCCGGGCCGTGCGGCCGGGACGGGCGACGAGCCGGCTCAGCGCGCGGCGGTCACCTCGACGGCGAGGTCGTTGTCGACGGTGTAGTACGGGCGCGCGGCGGCCTCGCCGACGGTGAGCGCCGGGTACACGCACACCGTCTTGCGGTCGGCCGTGTCGTCGAGGAGCCGGCCGACCCTCACCGGCGGGGCACCGGCGGCGGGCCGGAGGAAGACGTCCCAGACCTGGTCGCCGGATGCCGCGCCGGTCAGCTCCGCGAAGGGCGCGGTGAAGGAGAGACCGCCGCCCTCGGTCCGCAGCGGGAAGGAGCGCGTGGTGTCCCGGTCACCGCGCAGCCGGAGCAGCGCGGTGGCGTCGTCGGACGGTTCGGCGCCGTGCAGGCGTGCGTGGACGGTCATCGCACCGTCCGCGAGGTCGAGGCGGCCGGCCTCGGCGTGGGCGGGACGCAGCCAGGCCCGGATCGCCAGGAACCCGTCCTTCGTGGCGTAGGGGACCCGGACGGCCACCGGGGACGGCCGTTGCCGCAGGTTCCCGTCGACGAGGGCGCGCAGGTCCCGCAGTCTCGGGCGCAGCCGTTCCCGTACCGCGTCCGGTTCCCTCATCAGGTACGCGTCCCAGCGGCCCTCGGCGAGCGCCGGCAGCGGTTCGAGCACCGCGCGGAGGTCGCGGTCGTCGCCGTGGTGTTCGAGGTCGAGGAGGCGCGTCGGCTGCGGCGGCGCGTTCTTCCTCGCCCTCGGCACCAGGGCCAGCCGGGGACGGCCGGCCGGGCGCAGGGCGACGCGGAAGGTGGTCCGGCCGTCGGCGTCGACCGTGCAGTGCGCGCGCGGTGTGTCCGTGTCCTGTGCGGTGGTGCTCATCGGCGTCCCTTCCGTAGGGTGCGCAGCGCCTCGGAGGCGGCGGCGAGGGCGAGGTCGGCGGCGGCGTGGCCCTGGCCGGACAGGGTCCGGCCGCCGTCCGGTGCGGGGCGCCGGCCGGTACTCCGGGCCGTGACGGCCTCCCCGGCGAGGCGTTCGGCCTGTGCCACGACGGGTCCGGGGGCGTAGCGGCGGGCGTTGTCGAGGGCGGCCCTGCCCATGCGGCGGCGCCGTTCGTCGTCGCCGACCAGGTCCAGCAGGGCCCTGCCGAGGGCGTCGGCGTCGTCGACGGGCACGAGCCGGCCGTCGACCCCGTCCTTGATGATCTCGCCGGGCCCGTAGGGGCAGTCGGTGCTCACGACGGGCAGTCCGCAGCGCATCGCCTCGACGATGGTCATGCCGAACGGCTCGAAGTTGGACGCGGCCACGCCGATGGAGCCCTTGACCCACTCGGCCTCCATGGGAGTGGCCGCGCCCATGAGGAAGACGTTGTTCCACAGGCCGAGCGACTCGATCAGACGGCGCAGCGCGGGCTGCTCCTCGCCCTTGCCGTAGATGCGCAGCTGCCAGTCCGGGTGGGCCTCCGCGACGCGGGCGAACGCCCTGATGATCAGGTCGTAGCGCTTGACCGGGACCAGGCGGCCGGCCGCGACGACCACCTTGGCGGTGCCGTCCGCGGCGGGCAGCACGGGGTCGGGGACGCTGTTCGGGAGGGCCTCCACGCGCACCCCGGGCAGCCTCATCTTGCGCCGGTAGGAGTCGGCGTCCGCCTCCGTGACGGTGGTGAGCACGTCGAGGTGGCGGTAGGCGCGGCGCAGCGCGGTGCGCAGCCTGGGCGGGTGGTTGTCCAGGGTGAGGTGCTCCTGGCCGACGCGTGCGACGTGCTCGGGGGCCTGGAGCGCGAGGTGCACGTTGAGTCCGGGCCGGGTCCCGACGACCACGTCGGCGTCGACGGACTCCAGGCATTCGGCGATCCGCTGGTCCGTCAACTCGCTGTACTGGTGGTAGCGGTACTCCGCCGCCGGGAACACCTTGGCCGGCTTCCGGTGCCGGGGGTCGTCCTTCTCTCTCCTGAGATCCACCAGGGGCCGCAGCCGCACGTCGGGGTGCGGGGTGAGGTTGGGGTGCTCCCGGTGCCGCAGCACGGAGACGATCTCCACGTCGTGCCGTTCGGCCAGCGCGGCGGCGAGGTTGAACGTGGTGGTGATCGTGCCTCCGATGCCATAGGCGTTGTGGATCAGGAAAGAGATCTTCATGGCGGACTAGACCGCTTGAAGCGTTCAGAAGTTGTCTGCTGTTATCACTTTGTTGATTCGGATTGCGCCTTCCGGATGAAGGTTCCGCAGGGTCATCCCTCTTGGGGCCGGCCGGC
>NZ_LIRG01000347.1 GCF_001419695.1 Streptomyces prasinopilosus | reverse complement strand
CCGGGCGCGCCCGCCCCGGAGGCCGGCCGCACGCCCCCGCCCGACGAGGCCACCGCGGCGCTGCGCCGCGACCTGCTCTCCCTGCGCACCCAGGTGCTGCACGCCGGTCCCGGGGCGGAGGGGACGTCGATCGCGCACGTGCGCAACCGGCTGCTCGGTTACCGGGACGAGGAGAACCTGCCGGACTGCTCCCCGGCCCTCCAGGACGTGTTCCGGGCCGTCGGCGAGGCGTCCCGCGCGGTGATGGGCCTGCGGATCGCCCTGGACGGCCCGCAGGACGAGTCGGACGACACCCCCGCGGCGGCCAGGTCCCGGGAGGAGCTGGACGCCGAGGACGCCGCGATCGACGCCGCCGAGGAGGACGAGCCGGCCGAGGAGGCCAAGGGACTGCGGCGGCCCACCACCCGGGCCGCCGTCCAGGTCTCCGTGGGGTCGTCGCTGGCCATCGCGGGCGGTGGGCTGCTGTCCGCCCAGGGCTGGCACTGGGCGGTTCTGACCTGCTGGCTCGTCTTCATCAACACCGAGTCGACGGGCGAGATCCTGGTCAAGAGCTACCGGCGGCTGCTGGGGACGGTGCTCGGCGTCGTCGCCGGCATCGTGCTGGCGGGGCTGGTGGGCGGGCACACCTGGCCCGCGTTCGCCCTGATGCTGGTGCTGATCTTCGCGATGGCGTACACGGCCCCCCTCTCGTACACGCTGATGTCGTTCTTCGTGACCGCGGTGGTGGGGCTCCTGTACACGCTGCTGCACACCTACAGCTGGGAGGTGCTGGTCCTGCGCGTGGGCGAGACCGCGCTGGGCGCCGCCTGCGGGGTGTTCGCCGCGTTCCTGGTGCTGCCGGTGCGGACGGACCGGCGGACGAACGAGCTGCTGGGCACCGTGCTGGAACGGCTCACCGAGGTCACCGAGGCCGCCGTCGACCAGCTCAGCGGCGGTCCCGCCGTCGATCTGCTGGACCGGGCGCGGGAGCTGGACAAGGCCCTGGGCGAACTGCGCGCCGCCACCAAGCCGCTCACCCATCCGGTCACTCCGCTGCGGGGCCGGCGCGACACCGCGCGGTACGTCGTCGCGCTCCTGGAGACCTGTGCGTACCAGGCGCGTTCGCTGGCGGCGACGGCCGAGCTGCTGCCGACGCACCCCTCGATCGCGGCGGATCCCCGGCTGCGCGGGGCGACGGCGCGCACCGTGCGCAACATCGCGACGATCGCCGCCCGGGTCGCGGGCGAGGACGTCACGACCGGGGTCGAGACGGGGCCGAGTTTCGCCTCGCTGCTGGGTGGTTCCGGCGGCGACGGCGCGCCGCGCTACGGCCGGATCACCGGGCGGGTGCTGCGGCACCTGGAGCGGCTGGACGAGGCGGTGGTGGGCCTCGCCCGCCCGCTGGACGTCCCGCTGACGGGCGACCGGCGAAGGAGCGCGCGGTGAGGACCGCGTGCCCGCGGGACGCGGCGGCCAAAAGCGCCGGGTCCGGTCGCCGGGGGCGGCGGGTGGCGGCCGGCAGGTCCGGGAGGCCGGTGACCGCCGGGGTCAGAAGTCGGTGGGCAGGCCGCTGACCTCGGCGATGCCCCGCAGTTCGTCGTTCTGCCGGTGGCGCTGCCTGATGTAGTCGGCGATCTCGTCGAGGCGGGAGGGGTCGGCCGCGGTCGTCGCGTCGGTGACCACCCTGACCGGCCCGCTCTCGTCGACCTCCAGCTCGACCACCTCGTTGTCCATGCGGCCGGTGACGGCCGTGGCGATGACGAGGGCGGCCTCGTCGCGGACCTCCTGGGGCAGTTCCTCGTCACCGCCGTCCAGGGCGAGGTCGAGACCGGACAGCCGGTGCTCCTCGATCGCCCGGAGCGCCGGCTCCACCACGCGCAGGAGCAGGCGGTAGTCCTCGGTGTCCATCCGGATGCTCAAAAGGTCGAGGTAGACGTCCACGGGACGTCCCTCGTCCGGCGGGATCCCGGATTCGCTCATCGGCTCCGCGCTCCCCTCTTGCGGCCCCCCAGGACGTCGGCGCGCACCCTGGCGCAGCTCCGGCTGATCAGCCGGGAGACGTGCATCTGGGAGATGCCCAGCTGGGCGGCTATACGGCTCTGCGTCATGTCCTCGAAGAAGCGCATGTACAGGATGGTGCGCTCGCGTTCCGGCAGGCGGCGCAGGCCCTCCTTGGCGGACTCCCGGTCGACCACGATGTCGTAGGAGGCGTCCGAGGTGCCCAGGGTGTCGGCCAGGCTGTAGCCGTCGTCGTCGGGTGACATCTCCGCGTCCAGCGACAGGGTGCTGAAGCTCTCCAGCGCCTCCAGCCCGGCCGTGACCTCCTCCTCGGTCAGTCCCGTGTGCCGGGCGATGTCCGCCGGGGCGGGTTCGGGACTGCCGGGCGTCTGGGTGAGCTCCCGCCGGGCGATGCGTACCTTGTTGCGCAGTTCCTGCACGCGACGGGGTACCCGCAGGGCCCACATCCGGTCCCGGAAGTGCCGCTTGACCTCGCCGGTGATGGTCGGGACGGCGTAGCTCTCGAAGGCTCCGCGGTCCGGGTCGAAGCGGTCCACCGCCTTCACCAGGCCCAGTGCGGCCACCTGGCGCAGGTCCTCGACGGATTCTCCGCGGTCGCGGAAGCGGCCGGCGATGCGGTGGGCCATGGGCAGCCACGCGGTGACGAGCTCGTCGCGCACGGCGTCCCGCTCGGGGCCGTCCTCCAGGGAGGCCAGCCGGGCGAACAGGGTGGCGGTGTCCGGGGCGTCGTCGTGCCGCCTGCGCGTTCCTGCGGTCGTGGGGGCGGGGGTGTCGGGGCGGTCGGTGGACGTGTCTGTGAGCATGCGGTTCGCTCCCGAACAGTTGTTGTCGTGGGCGATCTGCCGTGGGCGGCCGCTGTGGGGACGTCCGGAGGGCGTACCACAGCAGTCATGTCCGTCCCGCCGGCGCGCCGTCGGTCCGAGGTACGACCCTCCGACTGCCCTGGGCCCGGTGGCGCAAACTCCGCTTCGCCACCCAAATCCGGGGAAACGGTCCGGTGGCGGTTCAGGGCAGGGGGACCAGCGCGCTGATGCACTTGCCGCCCGCGGGCAGGTCCCGGACGCGGATGTCGCGGGACAGCAGGCAGACGAGGGGCCAGCCGTGGCCGCCGGGCGTGAGGCGCTCCCGCCCGGCGGCCGGGCGGGCGACGGGCAGTCGCGTGCTGCGGTCGCTCACCGACACCCGCACACCGGGGCCGGTGACGTCGACCCTGACCTCGGTGACGCCGCCGCCGTGCAGGATCGCGTTCGTGGTGAGTTCGGAGGCGACGAGCAGTGCGTCCGCGAGGGCGTCGGTGTCGCACGGGGTGTGCGTGGCGCGGCAGCGTTCGCACACCGCCCGCTGTACGGCCTCACGCACCTGGGCCGGACGGCAGGGGCGCCGGAGTGCGGCCCGGACGGTGCCGGGCGGATCCGTGCGGGGCCCTTCCGCGCCGGGCGGTGCCACGGCGGGCGGTTCCGTGCCGGGTGAGGACAGGTGATCCTGGCGCATCGTGCGGCTCCCTGTTCGGTGAGAAAGGTCACCTCCTTCCGGCTGACCCCTCACGGCACCGGCAAACCTTCCGGTCCGCTCCGGAACGGCCGCCGGCTCCGCGGCGCGCCGGCCCGGCGGCTGCGGCGGGCTCCCCGGGGGGACCGGAGTGAAACGGGTCACCCGACCCGGTTCCGGCGGGACGAGCCCTCCGGAAATGGTTTATCGTTCACACATACGTGGTGACGGAGTCGACGACCGTCCTCCCTGACCACCTCGTACGGCCCTGGCTGGTTTCCCCCGTCCAGCCAGGGCTTTCCACTTCTCCGGACCACGGCGCCCGATGTCGCCGAGGTGCCCCGGACGGCGGCAGCGGCTCCAATGGACGGAGGACCGTCCGACGGCCCGGCGAGGAGCCCCGCCCCATGACCAAAGCGATCAAACTCCTGACCGCCCTGCCCCCGTCGCAGCGGGAGCGCCTGATGGCACTCGCGCGGGAGGTGTCCTTTCCCGAGGACACCCGGATCTTCGAGTCGGGAACCACCGCCGATCGCTTCTGGGTCATCCGCTCCGGGGCGGTGTCGCTCGACCAGCGGGTGAACGAGCTCCGGCGGGTCACGGTCGCCACGCTCGGCGCGGGTGACCTGCTGGGCTGGTCCTGGCTCTTCCCGCCCCACGAGTGGGACTTCGGCGCCGAGGCCTTCAGCCGGGTCCGCGCCTACGAGTTCGACGCGGCGGCCGTCCTGCGGCTGTGCGAGGAGGATCCGGCGCTCGGGCTGACGCTGGTGCGCTGCGTCGCCGAGATCCTCGCGCACCGGCTGGAGGCGACACGGGTCCGGCTGATGGAACAGCCGGCGCCGCGTACCCGCGGAACCCTCTGAGCCCTCCGGGTCCTCCGGGTCCTCCGGGTCCTGCCCGGCGGGTTCCCGCCGGGCAGGACCCGCTCGCCTCACACCCGGTAACGGCGCAGCGCCGGCATCGCGGCGGCCAGGACCAGCATCACCACGACGACCAGGAGCCCGCCGCCCGCCACGGCCGCCCGGGGGCCGAGGGAGGAACCGGCGGTGCCGTGCAGGACGTCGGCGAGGCGGGGGCCGCCCGCGACGACGACCGTGAAGACGCCCTGCATCCGGCCGCGCATCTCGTCGCTCGCGGCGGAGAGCAGGATCGCCCCGCGGAAGACCATCGACACCATGTCCGCGAGGCCGGCGACGGCGAGGAAGGCCACGGCGATCCACAGGCTGTCGCTGAGCCCGAACCCCGTGACGGCGACGCCCCACACCACCACGGACCCGATGACCATCCAGCCGTGCCGGCGGGCCCGGGAGAACGTGCCCGAGAAGAATCCGCCCAGCACCGCGCCGATGGGGATCGCGGCGAACAGCAGCCCCAGCGCGAACCCCTCGCCGTAGGGGGCGTACGTCTCGGCGGCGAGCTGCGGGAACAGGGCGCGGGGCATGCCGAGGACCATGGCCACGATGTCGGCGAGGAAGGACAGCAGCAGGACCGCGTGCCCGGCGATGTAGCGGAACCCGTCCACGATCTCCCGGATGCCCGCGCGCCGCCGCGCCACCGCGGCCCCGAGCGGCGGCAGGGCGGGCAGCCGGTACACCGCCCAGACGGTGACGCACAGCGCCAGCGCGTCGATCAGGTACAGCTCCGCCAGCCCGACGACCGGGATGAGCGCGCCCGCGAGCAGCGGACCCGCGATCTGGCCGGTCTGCATGACGGTGGAGCCCAGGGCGTTGGCGGCGGGCAGTTCGTCCCCGGGGACCAGGCGGGCGACGGAGGCGCTGCGGGCCGGGGCGTTCAGCCCCCAGAACGCCTGCTGCACCGCGAGCAGGACCATGAGCACGGCGACGGAGTCCAGCCCGGCGGCGGCCTGGGCCCAGAAGAGCACCGAGGTGACGGCGATCCCGGTGTTGGTGATCAGCAGGAGGGTGCGGCGGTCCACGGCGTCGGCGACCGCGCCGCCCCACAGCGCGAAGACGATCAGCGGCAGCAGTCCCGCCAGGCTCGCGGCGCCGACCCAGGCGGAGGAGCCGGTGATGTCGTAGACCTGCTTGGGCACGGCGACGGCGGTGAGCTGGCTGCCGACCGCGGTGACGATGGTGGACGCCCACAGCCGGCGGTAGGCCGGGCGGCGCAGGGGCCGGGTGTCCATGGCCCAGCGGCGCAGGCCGCGCGGCC
>NZ_LIRG01000346.1 GCF_001419695.1 Streptomyces prasinopilosus | reverse complement strand
CCGTCCCCCACCGGGCGGCCCCCCGGCCGCAGCGTCGGCGGCAGGGCCACCCGCAGACCCGCTGCCTCCAGGACCCGTACGGCCGCCCGGTGGGGGACGGCCGTTCACGCTCCGCGGTCCGGCTGCTGGCGGCCCGTCGGGGCCGGGTCTGCTGCGGCCTCACCTACCTCTCCACGGGCCAGCTCGACCAGGCCCGTACGGTGCTGCGCCGCACCCTCGACCTGATGGAACCGGTCCTGGCCGCCGGCGCCCCGGTCGTCGTCCTCGAACCGAGCTGTGCGGCGGCCCTGCGCGCGGACGCGCCGGAGCTGCTGCACGACGACCCCCGCGCGGCACGGCTCGCCGCCCGCGTCCGCACCTTCGCGGAGACCCTGGAGCAGTACGCGCCCGACTGGACCCCGCCCGCCCTGGACCGCCCGGTCACCGGCCAGACCCACTGCCACCAGCACGCGGTCCTCGGCGACGCGGCCGACCGCAGGGTGCGCGACGCGGCCGGTCTCACGGGCGAGTTGAGCGGCGGCTGCTGCGGGCTCGCGGGCAACTTCGGCTTCGAGAAGGGGCATTACGAGGTGTCGGTGGCCTGCGCGCAGGAGCAGCTCCTGCCGGCGGTGAGGCGGGCGCCCGAGGACGCCGTGGTGCTGGCCGACGGCTTCTCCTGCCGGACGCAGCTGGAGCAGCTGGCGGGGGTGCGGGGCAGGCACCTGGCGGAGGTGCTGGCCCAGGCTCTGGACTGAGGAACCGTGAGCAGCCGCCGCCCCTGCGCGGCCGGTTCGTCAGGCCGCGGGGCCGTCGTCCTCGGCCGGTTCGTCCTGAGCCGTCAGGCCGGCCACCCACAACGGCATCAGCCAGTGCACGGCGAGGACCGCGATGAGGACCGGTGCCGCGTACGCCGTGGGGGCGTCGCCGCCGGCCGCGCCCACGGCCAGCAGGACGACCGCGCCGGCGGCGAGGAGGAGGGTCATTGCCCGGTGGGCACGGGCCTGCACCCGGGCGCGTTCGGCGGACTGGCGCTCGTCCAGCGCTCGTTCGCGCAGTTCGAGCAGGCCGCGGGTGGCCGCGTTGATCGCCCCGGTCGCGACCGCCCACGGCAGCAGCAGCACCACCGTGACGACCAGGGCCCAGACCGGTTCGCCCTCCGCGAGGTGGGCGTGGGCCATGAGTCCGCCGATGGCCGCGGTCAGCAGCAGGTGCGCGGCGACGACCAGGCGCCGGCGGGCGGCCGTGGCGTACAGCGGCCGGCCCCGGCGGTCGTTCATGAGCCGCAGCATGCCGCGGTCGTAGCGCGTCAGCGGTGTGGTGGTCATGAGGTCTTCCTCCCGTAGATCTCGTCCGTGAGCGGCCGGAACGGTTCGAGCGAGAACAGGGCCTCCACCGGCAGCTCGAAGAACCGCGCGATCTTCAACGCCAGGTCGAGGCTCGGGTTGTACTGCCCCCGCTCGATGTAGCCGATGGTCTGGTAGTGCGCTCCCACCGCTTCGGCCAGGCCCTGCCGTGACACCTTCCGCTCGGCACGCACCACGGCCAGTCTGTTGTGCACCTGCTCGCTCATGTATAAGAAGTACTACATGATGGTTGAGTGCCGCAACACCGGTGACTCTCCGCGGGGCGGGGCGCGGTGGCGTCGGGCCGGTTCCCCCGCCCGGCCGAAGCGGTGCGTGCGGCGCTCCGGAGCGGCCTGCGCGGGCATCGCCCCGCCACGGGACGGAAGGCGGACGAAGGGGCGTGAGCGCCGTCCCGTCGCTCGGCTTCCGCCGGCCGTTCCCGTCGGCGGGCCCCGGTTCCGGAGCCGCGGGGGTGCGCCGGGCGTCCCGCACGGGGCGGTGTCCCACCGGGGGACGCGAGGGCCTCGGGGGTCCCGGTGCCGAGGGGCCGGAGGTGGGTGCCCTGCGGAAAACCGTGAGCAGTCGGCGGACATGTGTCACTCAAGCGCTCGAATGAGCGGCATCGGGACAGTGGCGGCCGAAGTGCTCACGTCTTCGGGAGGTGTGCCCTCCCCGGGGCACGAGCGGGCGTCCCGGCGTCGCGCACGGTGAGGTCTCGCCCTCCCGCCGGGCGCGACCGGAGCGACCGGCGGGCGGAAGGGGACGTCACCCGGCGAAGCCGTGCGGCGGATCGGCCCGGGGCGGCCGCGGGAGCGGACGACATCTGTCGGGGCGCGGCCCGCACTCGGCGACCGGACGGCTCCGGAGGCCGATGAGGACGGGCGGCGCCGGACAGCCACCGGTGGGCCCGGCGCGCCGACCGCGGTGGCCGCCGGTGCGCGTGAGGTCCGGGTCCGGATGCCGGAGGGAAGAGCGCACATCGGCGATGACTTTGCTCCGGGGCGGGAGTCCTCCCCGGGAACACCCCTGCCGGACGTCCACCGTCCGGGCCGGGGGAGACGCAGACCACGATCCTCGACAGGAGTCCAGCCCAGATGACTGATCCGGCACCGACGGCGGAGCGCAAGCGTGAGACCGGGGTCTGGCCCCTGATCCACACCGAGCGAGCGGCGCTGGCGGCCGATCTCGCGGACCTGACGGACGACCAGTGGGAGACACCGTCGCTCTGCGCCGGTTTGACGGTGCGTGAGGTGGTGGCACATCTGACCGCGGGCGCGAGCCTCGACACCGTGAGGTGGCTGGCGGGTGTGATCCGCTGCCGGTTCGACTTCGACAGGCAGGTGGCCGTGCGGCTGGCCGAGCAGCTCGGCGCGACCCCGGGCGAGACCCTCGAACGTTTCCGGCGCATCGTCCCGAGCACGACCAAGCCTCCCCTGCCCGCCATCGCCATGCTGGGCGAGGTGATCGTGCACGGGGAGGACGTCCGGCGCCCGCTGGGCATCCGCCGCGACCATCCGATCGGGGTCCTCACGGAGACGGCCGAGTACTACCGGGGATCGGACCTCGTGGTGGTCGCCAGGAAGCGCATCGGCGGCCTGAGGCTCGTGGCGGACGACGGCCCGTTCGCGACCGGTTCCGGGCCCCTCGTGTCCGGCCGCACCCTGGCCTTGATCATGGCCATGACCGGGCGGGCGGCGTACTGCGACGACCTCGAAGGCGACGGCGTGGAACTCCTCCGCAGCCGCTGCGGGACCGCGTGACACGACGTCGTGGCATCCGGCCCGCCCCCGGTCCGGTCACCGGGGCGGGCCGGGGGCCGATCCCGGGTGAACGGGCACCATCCGCCGGGCGGGCGGTGCCTCAGGGCACCGTCTCGCCCCGTACCAGCGGCCCGCACACCGGCTGGACGCCCTCGGGGAGGTCGTCCGGGCGGCACCAGCGGGCCTCCAGGATCTCGAAGGGGTCCAGGCGCAGCTCGCCGCCCAGCAGGCGGGCCTCGTAGGCCACCTCCAGGCGGGTGCGGAAACCGCTGTTCAGCATGACGAGACGGCCCGCCTCCACGTCGAGACCGGTCTCCTCCTTGACCTCGCGCACCACGGTCTGCCGGAAGTCCTCGTCCTTGTGCGCGAAGCCGCTCGGCAGGCCCCACTGGCGGCCCGGCGGCCACATCCGGTGCCGGAGCAGCAGCACCCGCCCCTCGTCGTCGCGTACGACGCCGGTCACGCCGACCACGAACTTGGCGTTCAGCAGCCACATGAGGCGGCTCTGGACGGGGCGCAGGAGTCGCCAGAGACGGGCAATGAATCGTCGCACGGGACCTCGGGAGGTGGGAGCGGGGCGGACAGGGAGTTCCCTGGTGGGGACGGTACCCGTCCCGATGCCCGCCCTTCGCCCGCCGACACCTCCGGAGCCTTCGGCGCCCCCGCCGGGACCTCCCGGCCGGG
>NZ_LIRG01000345.1 GCF_001419695.1 Streptomyces prasinopilosus | reverse complement strand
GGCGCCCCGCGCCGCGCTGAAGGTCGCGCCGGGCATCCCGCACGAGGCCGTCCCCGGTGACGCGGAGGCCGAGTGGATCTCGGACGGCGGGGACGTGAAGGAGGCGGTGCTGTGGTTCGGCACCGGCTCCCGGCCGCCTCCCCCCGGCCGGGCCCCGCGTCCGGTGCCGAACCCGGCCCCGCGCCCGACGCCGTACCCGGACCCGGCGCGGTACGCGCGACCCTGCTGCCCGGCCCCCGCACGCTGCTCTCCCGCGGGCTGCCCGACCCGGCCGTGCGCCCGCCGGGCCGGTACCTGTACGAGCCCGACGGCGCCGTCATCCGCGCGCATCTCGTCGCCGAGGTGGCCGAACGGCTCGACGGCGGGCTCATCGACCCGACCATCGCCTACGTCACCGCCGACGAACACCGCCCCACCCCGTACGCCACCGCCTACGAGATCACCGACCGGCTCCCCTTCAACGTCAAGAAGCTGAAGGCGCTGCTGCGTGAGCGCCGGGTCGGCACCCTGACCGTCAAGAAGCGCGGCTCGGCGGTGGAACCGGAGGAACTCCGCCGCAAGGCCCTCCCCAAGCCCCACGGCACCGCGTCCGTCACCGTCTTCCTCACCCGCGTCGCCGGCGCCCCGACGATGCTGCTGGGGCACCCGGTGCGGTGAGCCCCGCGGGGCCGGACCGGGGCCCGGACACCCTCCGGGCACCCCCGCGCCCTCTTCCGGCGCGCGGCGGGTGACCTGCGCCGGAGTCCGGCCGCCGGATCACGGCCTCCGGATCACGGCCTCCGGATCACGGCCGCCGGATCACCGCAGCGACTCCCACAGCTCCTCCGCCTCCGGCTGGTCCGCCACCACCCGGTCGGCGTTCCAGGGAGCCGGGACCACCGGCATCGTGAGGGTGGTGACCGCGGACGAGGACAGGCCCCGCAGGCTCTGGGCGAAGCGGGTCAGCTCGGTCAGCGAGTCCAGGCCGGTGTCGGTCGTGAGGCTGCCGGTGACCGCGTCGGCGACCTCGTACAGCTTCACGGGGTCGGTCAGCAGGCTCTGCGTCCCGGTCCGGTCCAGCAGCGCCTTCACCAGCATGTGCTGGAGGCCTATGCGGCCGAGGTCGCTGCTGTCCCCGATGCCGTACCGGGTGCGGGCCAGCGCGAGGGCGTCGGTGCCGTCCAGGTGGTGGGTGCCCGCTTCGAGGTCGAGACGGCTCCGGTCGTCGTCGATGTCCTCGTCCGTGGTGACGGTGACGCCGCCGAGCGCGTCGACCAGGCGGGCGAAGCCGGTGAAGTCGATCTCGACGTAGTGGTCCATGCGGACGTCCGTGAGCAGTTCGGCCGTCTTCACCGCGCACACCGGCCCGCCCACCTCGTACGCGCTGTTGAACATCGCGTGGGACGCCGGCCGCGTCGTCCCGCCGTCCGGCAGCGGGCAGGCGGGGCGCTCGACGAGGGTGTCGCGCGGGATGCTGACCACGGTCGCGGCGGTCCGGCCGGCGTCGAGGTGGACGACCATGGCCGTGTCGGAGCGGGCTCCGCCGCTGTCGCCGCCGCCGAGCGCCCGGTTGTCCCCGCCACCGCGCGCGTCCGAGCCCAGCACCAGGATGTTGAGGGACCCCGTGGGCAGGGGCGAGGCCGAGGAGGACGCCGGAGCACCCCGGTCGGCGGTGGTCCCCCTGGCCGGACGGTTGTCGCCCAGGGCACTGTCGATGTCGACGCCCGTGATGTTGTCGCCGAGCTGCCAGTACGCCCAGCCGGCCGTCCCGGCACCCAGCACCAGCACGCCCGCCAGGGCGAGACCGGCGATCCTCAGCGCCCGCGCCCGGCGGTCCGGCCGCCGGTCCGCCGGGTCCACCGGCACGTCGGCCCCCGGCTCCACCGGCACGTCGGCCCCCGGGTCCGGTCGGGCGTCCGGCCGGGTGTCCGACCGCCCTCCGGTCCCCGCGCCCGACCGTATGCCCGCTCCCTCGGAGTCGCTCGGGGGAGCGTCGCCCCCGGCCTCACCACGGCTCTCGTCCCGGCCCGCGCCCCGGCTCTCGTCCCGGCCCGCATCCTGGTTCTCGTGTCCCCTCACAGGGAGGAACGTAAGTCCGAATTACGGCGACCGGCGTCCTCCGGACCGTTTTCTCGTGAAGTTCTCAGACTTCACCGCCCGGACTCGCCCCGGGAACCGTCCGGCCGGCCGCCGGACGACGGGCGCCGCGCGAGCAGCACAGGTCCGAAACTTTCGGATCTTCCATCGACTCCCTTCGGGCGCGGCTCGACCGGCGCCCAAAAGCCCATAAGCCCGGAAGTGCGCGGGTGCGGGCGTGCGGACGCACGGAAGTCCGGGAACCGTCAGCTTCCGGGGGGCGGCGGCGCCGTGCTGCTGCGCACCACCAGGCTCGTCGCCAGTTCCACCCGGGATGCGGCCGGCGCCGCGCCCTCGCCCTTGCCGAGGTCGAGGACCAGCCTGGCCGCCGCCTCCGCCATCTCCGTCAGCGGCTGCCGCACGGTCGTCAGCGGCGGCCCCACCCAGCGGGCCACCGGCAGGTCGTCGAACCCGACCACGCTCAGGTCCTCGGGGATCCGCAGGCCCAGTTCGCGGGCGGCCTCGTAGAGTCCGAGCGCCTGGAGGTCGTTGCCGGTGAAGACCGCGGTGGGCCGGTCGGGGCGGCGCAGCAGGGCGAGGCCCTGGCGGTAACCGGTCTCGTGGTGGAAGTCGCCGGTCATGACCAGCCCGGGGTCCACCGGAAGCCCGCCGGTCTCCAGCGCGGCCCGGTACCCGCCGATGCGGGCACGGCTGCACATCATCTGCGAGGGCCCGCTGATCGCCCCGATCCTGGTGTGCCCCAGTTCGACCAGGTGCCGGGTGGCGGCGAGCCCGCCCTGCCAGTTGGTCGCGCCGATGGAGGGCACGTCGGTGCCGGGGTCGCCGGCCGGGTCCATCACCACGAACGGGATGGAGCGGCTGGTCAGCAGTGCCCGCCCGGACTCGTCGAGGCCGGACAGGACGAGGATCACCCCGTGCGGGCGGCGGGCGGCGACCTGGTCGGCCCAGGTCCGTCCCGGGGTGAGCCGTCCCGCGCTCTCGGAGAGCACGACGCTCAGCCCCGCGTCCCTCGCCACGTTCTCCACGCCCCGGATGACCTCCATCGCCCAGGCGCTCTCCAGCTCGTGGAAGACCAGGTCGAGCAGGGGCGAGCGGTTGGCCTCGGCGCGTCGGCGCCGGTAGCCGTGGGCGCGCAGCAGTTCCTCGACCCGGCTGCGGGTGGCGGGGGCGACGTCGGCACGGCCGTTGAGGACCTTCGAAACAGTCGGTGCCGAGACTCCGGCCTCGCGGGCGATCTCGGCGAGGGTCGCAGTCTGCGCGCTGCGCCCTCGCGTCCGGGTTTCGGAGGGCTGCGAGGAAGTCATGGCGGCGATCGTATCCCTGCGGGCCCCCTTGACGAAGCCTTCCTTGCGCCATAGGTTCCCGGAACATTCGACATGTAGTCCGAAATATTCGTAACTCCCGGCCGCGGACCCGGCCTTGCCTCCGTCACCGCGTCGAGAACCCTGGCGAGAGGGCCCGCCGTCCACCCGACAGGAGTTCCATGACCACCGCGCCCTGGCGTGACCCCGCCCTGCCCGCCGCAGCCCGTGTCGACGACCTGCTCGCCCGGATGACCCTGGAGGAGAAGACCGCCCAGCTGTACGGGGTGTGGGTGGGCGCGGACACGGACGGCGAGGGCGTCGCCCCGCACCAGCACGACATGAGCTCCGACCACGACTGGGACGAGCTGATCACCCTCGGCCTCGGCCAGCTCACCCGCCCCTTCGGCACGGCCCCCGTCGACCCGGACGCCGGCGCGCGGGCGCTGGCCCGCGCCCAGCGGCGGATCGCGGCGGCGGGCAGGTTCGGCATCCCGGCGGTCGCGCACGAGGAGTGCCTGGCCGGATTCACCGCCTGGCAGGCCACCGCCTACCCCGTGCCCCTGGCCTGGGGCGCCACCTTCCACCCCGAGCTGGTCGAGGAGACGGCTCGGCGCATCGGCCGCGACCTGCGTTCGGTCGGTGTCCACCAGGGGCTCGCGCCGGTCCTGGACGTCGTGCGCGACCCGCGTTGGGGCCGGGTGGAGGAGACGATCGGCGAGGATCCGTACCTGGTCGGCACCATCGGCACCGCCTACGTGCGCGGGCTGGAGTCCGCCGGGGTCGTCGCCACCCTCAAGCACTTCGCCGGGTACGCCTCCTCGGCCGGCGCCCGCAATCTCGCTCCCGTGCGGGCGGGCGTGCGGGAGTTCGCCGACGTCACCCTGCCGCCGTTCGAGATGGCGCTGCGCGAGGGCGGGGCGCGCTCGGTGATGGCCGCGTACACGGAGACGGACGGCGTGCCCGCCTCGGCCGACCCGGCCCTGCTGACCGGGCTCCTGCGGGAGGAGTGGGGGTTCACCGGTACGGTCGTCGCCGACTACTTCGGCATCGGCTTCCTGGAGAGCCTGCACCGGGTCGCCGCGACCCCGGCCGAGGCGGCGCACGCGGCGCTGCTGGCCGGCATCGACGTCGAACTGCCCACCCTGAAGTGCTACGGCGAGCCTCTCCTGGACGCGGTCCGGGCCGGACGGGTCCCCGAGGAGCTGGTGGACCGGGCGGCCCGCCGGGTGCTGCTCCAGAAGTGCGACCTGGGCCTCCTCGACGAGGACTGGAGCCCGGAGCCGGAGACGCCGGTGGACCTGGACTCCGCCGGGAACCGCGCCCTGGCCCGCGATCTGGCCGAGGAGTCGGTGGTCCTCCTCGACAACCCCGACGGGCTGCTCCCGCTCTCCCCCGACTCCCGGATCGCGGTCGTCGGCCCCCGGGCGGCCGACGCCCTGGCCATGCTGGGCTGCTACTCCTTCCCCTCCCACGTCCTCACCCACCACCCCGGCAGGCCGACGGGCATCGACATCCCGACCGTGCTGGAAGCGCTGCGCGCCGAACTCCCCGACGCCAAGGTGACGTTCGCGGAGGGCTGCGACACCTCGGAGCCGGGCACCGGCGGCTTCGAGGAGGCCGTCGCCCGGGCCGCGGAGGCGGACGTGTGCGTGGCGGTCCTCGGCGACCGGGCCGGGCTGTTCGGCCGCGGCACCTCCGGCGAGGGCTGCGACGTGACCGACCTGAACCTGCCCGGCGTCCAGGGCGCGCTGCTGGACGCGCTGGTCGCGACGGGCGTGCCCGTCGTCCTCGTCCTGCTCACCGGCCGCCCGTACGCGCTCGGCCGCTGGCAGGGCCGCCTGGGCGCGGTCGTCCAGGCCTTCTTCCCGGGGGAGGAGGGCGGCCCGGCGGTGGCGGGAGTGCTGTCGGGCCGCGTCAACCCGTCCGGCCGGCTGCCCGTGAGCGTGCCCCGGGCGCCCGGCGGCCAGCCGTGGACGTACCTCCAGCCGCCGCTCGGCCTCGCGGGCGAGGTCAGCAACCTCGACCCGACCCCGCTGTACGCCTTCGGCCACGGCCGCTCGTACACGTCGTTCGCGTGGGGGGACTTCACGGGCGGCGGACCGGTGGAGCTCGCGACCGACGGGACGTACGAGGTCTCCCTGACCGTGCGCAACACGGGGGACCGCGACGGCGCGGAGGTCGTGCAGCTCTACCTGCACGACCCGGTGGCCTCGGTCACCCGCCCCGACGTCCGCCTGATCGGCTACCGGCGCGTGGAGCTGGCACCGGGCGCGGCGGCCCGGGTGACCTTCCGCTTCCACCCGGACCTCTCGGCGTTCACCGGCCGCTCGGGCCGGCGCGTGGTCGAACCCGGTGCCCTGGAGCTGCGGTTGGCGGCCTCCAGCGCGGACGTGCGCCACACGGCCCGCCTCACCCTCACCGGCCCCCCGCGCGAACCCGGCCCCGACCGGCGGCTGGTGTGCGGGACCGAGGTGTCGGAGGTTGCGGACGAGGTGTGACGGGCGAAGCGGGCGGAACACGACGGACCGGGGCGAGGGGCGCGTGGGGAGGACGGGCGCGGCGGGGGGCGGTCAGCCCGTCGCCACCGACTCGAAGCGCCACCGGTGCACCGGACGGGTGACCAGCTCTCCCCCGGGGTCCGGGAGTTCGGGCAGATCGGCGTCGTACGGGGCGTCCCACCAGGTGATGACGAGGACCCGGTCCTGCGGGGCGCGGAAGGTCTCCCGGCGCACGGGGGCGGGGCCGGCGGGCAGTTCCCGCACCCGCGCCTCGGCCCAGGCGAGCAGTTCCCCGCCCCGGCCGGGCACGGCCCGCGCCTCCCACATCAACGCGACCGTCACGAGTACAGGTTCTCCCCGCTCACCTCGTGCACGTGATCGTGCGCGTGCCCCTGTGCGTGACCGTGCGCGTGTGCGTGACCGTGTGCGTGCGCGCCGGAGGGCGCGTGGGTCTCGCCCGGCACGTGCGGTTCCGTCACCGGGAGGGACGAGTCCGCGGACAGGTCCCAGTCGGAGGCCGCCCGGCCCCGGGCGACCATCTCGGCGCCCAGGGCGGCGACCATCGCGCCGTTGTCCGTGCACAGTCCCGGGCGCGGTACGCGCAGCCGGATGCCCGCCGCCTCGCAACGCTCCTGGGCCAGTGCCCGCAGCCGCGTGTTGGCGGCCACCCCGCCGCCGATCATCAGGTGGTCGACGCCCTCGTCCTTGCAGGCACGCACGGCCTTGCGGGTGAGCACGTCCACGACCGCCTCCTGGAAGGAGGCCGACACGTCACGCACCGGGACCTCCTCCCCCGCCGCCCGCCGGGCCTCGATCCAGCGGGCCACGGCGGTCTTCAGGCCGGAGAAGGAGAAGTCGTACGCGGGGTCGCGCGGCCCGGTCAGTCCGCGCGGGAACGCGATCGCGGACGGGTCGCCCTCGCGCGCGTACCGGTCGATGACCGGGCCGCCGGGGAAGCCGAGGTCCAGCACGCGGGCGATCTTGTCGAAGGCCTCGCCGGCCGCGTCGTCGATGGTGGCGCCCATCGGACGGACGTCGGAGGTGATGTCCGAGGAGAGCAGCAGCGAGGAGTGGCCGCCGGAGACCAGCAGCGCCATCGTCGGCTCGGGGAGCGGCCCGTGCTCCAGCTGGTCGACGCAGATGTGCGAGGCGAGGTGGTTGACGCCGTACAGGGGCTTGCCCAGGGCGTAGGCGTACGCCTTCGCCGCCGAGACGCCGACCAGCAGCGCACCGGCGAGACCCGGGCCCGCGGTGACGGCGATGCCGTCCAGGTCCCGGGCGCTCACCCCCGCCTCCTTCAGCGCGCGCCCGATGGTGGGGACCATCGCCTCCAGGTGGGCGCGCGAGGCGACCTCGGGGACGACACCGCCGAAGCGGGCGTGCTCGTCGACGCTGGAGGCGACGGCGTCCGCCAGCAGGGTGGTGCCCCGGACGACGCCGACACCGGTCTCGTCGCAGGAGGTCTCGATCCCCAGTACCAGGGGTTCGTCAGCCATGGGTCTCGGTTCCTTCTACGCCGTTCACGGGGATCGCGGGGGCCTGGGGTTCCGTCCGGTCGACGGAGGCGGACGGGTCGCTCAGGCGCATCACCAGGGCGTCCACGTTCCCCGGCTGGTAGTAGCCCTTCCTGACGCCGATGGTCTCGAAGCCGAAGCGCTCGTACAGCTTCTGGGCCCGGACGTTGTCGATCCGGCACTCCAGCAGCACCTCGGCGCACTCGAACGCGGTCGCCGCCCGCAGCAGTTCCGTCAGCAGCCGCGAGCCGAGGCCGGTGCCCCAGTGGTCCCGGCGGACGGCGATCGTCTGGACGTCGGCCACCCCGGTCGCCCCGTCCCCGCCCTCCTCGCCGTCGGCCGCCGCACCGACGGAGGTGAGGCCCGCGTACCCGACGAGACGGCCGTCCTCCTCGGCGACCACGTAACGCCGGGTCGCCGCGGGACCGCGCGCGTGGGCCAGCTCGGACCAGAACATCCCCCGCGACCAGGCGTCCTCGGGGAACAGCTCGCGTTCCAGCTGGAACACCCGCTCGATGTCCCACCAGCGCATGTCGCGCAGCGCGACCTTCTCGGGCCCTGTCACTCGTGTCACTTGGGGGTGACCACCTTGTAGTTCTTGGGGACCTGGGCATCGGGGCGGCGCAGGTACAGCGGCCGGGGCGCGGACAGTTCGGCGCCGGCCGCCAGCCGCTCGGCGGCCAGCCGGGCGAGGGCGGCGGCACTCACGTACTCGGGCTCGTGCGCCCGGGGGAAGGTGTCGGGGTACAGCAGCGCGCCGGCACCGACCGCGGGCAGCCCGGCCACCCGGCCGGCGATGTCGGCGGGCCGGTCGACGGCGAGGTCGGTGAGACGGGTGCGGGAGTCGGCGTACCGCGCCCAGTAGACCTCCTTGCGCCGGGCGTCGGTCGCCACGACGAAGGGGCCCTCCAGGTCGGCGGCGTACGCGAGGCCGTCCAGCGTGCACAGGCCGTGCACGGGGACGCCGAGCGCGAGCCCGAAGGCGTCCGCGGTCATCAGGCCGACCCTCAGGCCGGTGTAGGGCCCGGGGCCGGTGCCGACGACGATCCCGGTGAGGGCGTCCACCTTCAGACCGGCCTCGGCGAGCACCCGGTCGATCGCCGGGAGCAGCAGTTCGCCGTGGCGGCGGGCGTCCACCTGGCTCGACGAGGCGACGACGTCGTCGCCGTCGTGCAGCGCGACGGTGACGGCGGGGGTGGCGGTATCCAGAGCGAGCAGGAGCACACAAACAGCCTACGGCTCTCCGCACCCCGTGTCGGACGGTCCGGCCGGACGGTCACGTCCTGCTACCGTCACCTCGTCGTACGCACACTCCGGACTATTCCGGACGATCCTGGACGATCGACGTCGGAGCGGTGGCGGCGGGGGCTGCGCGGGAGCGGGTGCGACGGGACACGGCGGGCCGGGACGGGACAGAGGTGGTGACGGCGGTGGCGGACAACAGCTCGGCGATCGTGACGGGACTGACCGCGGCGGCCCTCCTGACGGTCGGCGTCCTCGGCCACCGGGCGGCGGCGAACGCGCCGGCCGCCCCGCACGCCGACCGCGCGGACACCGCGCGGACCGCCCTGCGGGCGGACCGGGACGGGGGTTCGCCCGCCGCCCCGCCCAAGGGGTCCGGCCGGGGCCCCCGGGTCGTCTACGACCTCGGCGACGACCGGGTGTGGCTGGTCGGCAGCGGCGGCGAGGTCCGCCGCACCTTCACGGTCAGCCCCAGCACGGTGGATCCGGAACCGGGCACCTACCGCGTCACCTCCCGCTCGAAGAACATCACGGGGTCGGACGGCGTCCCCGTCGAACACGTCGTCCGCTTCGCGAGCAACGACGGCACGGCGATCGGTTTCAGCGCGGCGGTCGACGGCTCGGCCCCGCACCTGGACCCGAGGATCCGCACCGGCGGCATCCGCGAGACCCGGGAGGACGGCGAGGCCATGTGGAGGTTCGCCACCATCGGCCGCGCGGTCGTCGTCGTACGGTGACCGCGACATCGCCCGCGGCCCGTCCCGCGCCCCTCGACCCGCGCGCTCCAGGGGCGCACGGCCACGGCGGGCCCGGGTCAGGCGGCCTCGCGGCGGTGACCGTTCCCCGGCCCGGCGAGCCGGGGCCGCGGGTGCGGTTCGGGAGCACGGGGCGGGGTGGAGATCGCGGCGGCGGCCGCACCGGCCGCCAGCAGGTCGCGCATCGACACCCCGGCGGACGACTGCGGCCGCGCCTCGGTCCCGCGAGCGTTCTCGGTGCGCTGCATGGACGCCTCCTGGGGTCGGGGGCGGACGTAGTTAGGCAGACCTAACTACGAGCTGGATACCATGTGACCACGCCCGGGACGCCGAATGCAAGATTTTACCGACACCTTGTCGGAGCACGGGGAGGACGGACGCCCCGGGCCCGGGCGCCGTCCGTCCTCCCCGT
>NZ_LIRG01000344.1 GCF_001419695.1 Streptomyces prasinopilosus | reverse complement strand
ATCCGCCGCGCCGCGGCGCGGCGGATCGCCTCGTACCGGCCGGAGGGCGGGCCGAGGTACTCGGAGGACGGCCGCAGGATGACGGCGAGGGGGTCGTCGGGTTCGAAGTCCGGTCCCTCGTCAGAGTGTGTGATCAAGGCTTCTCCTCAGGTGGGCGCGGAGCAGTTCGCGGGCCGCGTGGAGGTCGGCCTTGACGGTCCCTTCCTTGCGCCCGGTCACCACGGCGACCTCCCGGATCGGCATGTCGGCGTAATAGTGCAGCAGGATCGGGACGCGCAGCCGTTCCGGCAGCGACTGCACGAGCATGCGGACGGACGGGTCGGCGGGTTCGCCGTGCGGGCGGACGGCGGCTTCCGCGGTGACACGGTGCACCGCTCTGCGTTCGCGCTCCAGCTTGCGCCAGTGGTCCCGGACGAGGTTGGCCGCGGTGACGTAGAGGAAGCCCCGCGGCTCCGCCACGGAGGTCCAGCGGGCCCACAGCCGGGTGAACGCCTCCGAGGCGATCTCGTGGGCCGTCTCGTCGTCGTCGACCAGTCGTCGGCACCAGCCGGCGAGGCGCGGGTAGAGGGCGGCGAACAGCTCGGACGCCGCCTTCTCACGGGACCGTTTCAATGCTCTCCATGGTCGGGGTGGCACCGGTGACGCGGTGCCACACGCGGAAAGGGTCCCGGGCCGGCCGGCGTCCGGCCGGCCCGGGACTCCCGTGGCGGGTCAGGGACCCGCCGGGCTCGAGGTGGCGAAGACGATCACGTTGTCGCGGTACTCCTCACCGGTGCGCGGGCCGCCGCACGTGATGAGCCGCAACTCCGGACGGTCCACGTCTCCGTAGACCGCGTCCGTCGGGAAGTCCGCCTTGGCGACCGTCCGGACCGGGCCGACGGCGAACACCGCCGCCGTGCCGTTCTCCAGGCGTGCCACGATCAGGTCGCCGCGGCGCAGTCGCGCGAGGTGGCGGAAGACACCGTCCCCGTGGACGCCGACCGTGACGTGTCCGAGGATCACCGACGGGCCGATCTGGCCCGGCGTCGGCGAGTGCCGGTACCAGCCCGCCACGTCGTCGGCCGTGAGCGGAGGTACCTGCACGGTGCGGTCCCGGGCGAGCCCCAGCGGCATGACCGGGGTGTCGACCCCGATGGCGGGGATCTCCAGGCCGACGGGGACCGAACGCCCGAGCGCGCGCGCCGTCCCGGCCGCGGGCCGCGAGGGCGGTGGGGGGCCCTCCCGGAGTCCGGCCGTGGCCCGGCCGGTCCGGTCGCCGCCACCGCAGCCGGCGAGCAGCGGGGCCGCCGCCGCGGTGACGAACGCGCGCCGGGAGAGCGACGTCATGCCCCGGTCGCCCGCCGGCGTACGAGGAAGACCGCCGCGCCCCCGGCGGCGAGCACCGCGGCGGCACCCCCGCCGATCAGCCCCGCCTCCGCTCCGGCCCGCGCCGGCTCCGGCACCGCACCGGTGTCGGGTGCTCCGCTCGGTACGACGGAGACCCCGCCCGTGCTCCCCTCCCCGGCCGGAGCCGGCTCCGGGGACTCGGTCGGCTTCGGGGCCTCGGTCGGTTCCGGGGCCCCGGCGGGCTCCGGTGAGGCGCTCGGCACCACGGTGGCCTCGGCGGCGGGAGCCGGGTCGTCGGCGAAAGCGGGTACCGCGCTCGCCCACACGGCGGTGCACGCGAGTGCCGCGGCGCTGAAAACGGTTCGGCGCATGGAACGCCCTCTTTCCTCGGTCGGCCCGCACGGTGACCCGGCGGGCTCGGTCATGAATCGTGCGGAGAGACGAGGCGGCGACGGCACGGGTTGCAAAGAGAAGGCAAAGTCCTGTCGGGTGGCGGAAGCCCTCCCCCGTGGCGCCACCCGATCGGCGGATTCTCGTCCGCTCACCCACGCCGACGGCCGGCCGCGCGCTCCGCGTCCCCACCGGAGGGGCGGGCGGGCTGCCGGCCCGCCGCCCGCCGGGGCGTGGCCGCCCGCCGCGCCCCGTGGTGCGCGGGCCCGCACGGCCCGTGGGCGGGCGCGAGCAGGTCGGGAGGGGTACTGAGAGGGCCGATGAGGGGTATAGGGGGTGCCGTCAGGACTGGAACTTCTTCCGTGAGGACCCGAGGATGACCGATGACGCCTATCTCGTCCTGCTGAACGGCACGGCCGTGACGCTCGGCGTGCCCCCCGCCGCCGTCGGCGAACTGGCCTGCATGGAGACCCCCGCGGTCCGGGCGTGGCTGCAGGCGCAGGGGGTCACCGCGACGTCCCCCGACCTCCGGCTGGTGCCGCCCGAGGAGACGGCGGCCCTTCCCGAGGATGCCGAGCGGCTGCCCGTCCCCCTCGGGGAGGAGGAGCTGAGCCGCGTGCACCTGCACACCGCGCCGCACGACATCGCCCGGATGGAGGAGGAGCTGCTGGCCTACCGTTCCCACACGGACGGCAGGGAGGCGCTGCTCGTCCGCGCCCTGGCGGCCGGGGTGCCGGCCCACCGCATCGCGGAACTGACCGGTGAGGACCTGGCCGCCGTCAAGGCGCTGGCCCACTGACACCGCCCCTGCCGGGCCACGGACGCGACCGGGACGCCGCCGGAGGGCGGGCCGCAAGCCGGCGGCCCGCCCTCCCGCCGTCGCGGCCGCGCCCGGGCGCCCTCAGCCCGGCAGACGAAGTGACACAACGTCAGACCTCAGTTCTGGAAAGTGTTTCCACCGCAAACAGGGGCAGCCGGGACACCATGCCGGTACCGCGGCGGGCCGGCGCACCACACCTGAGAGGAGACACATCACATGGTCGGGCCAGGTGGCAGCATCCGGGTGGGTACGGCGGTCGTGGCCGGTGTTCTGGCCGGCACCGTGCTGGTCGGCTGCGGCAACGACGGTGGCTCCGCGGACGGCGAGGACCGGTCGGCCGGCAAGGGGAGCTCCGGCGCTCGGGAGCAGGGCACGGAGGCCGTCCGCTCCGCCTACGACAGGACGGCCGAGCAGGACACCGCACGGGTGACGCTGCGCGTGCGGACGTCGGCCGACGGCACCTCGATGACGGCGACCAGCAAGGGGACCGTCGACCTGGAGGACGGTGACAGCGTCATGGCCCTCAGCGCGCAGGGCCGGCGCATCGAACAGCGGGTCGTCGATCAGGTGCTCTACCAGAAGCTTCCCCGAAGTGAGGCCCCGGACGGCAAGCCGTGGATCAGGATCGATCTGCGGAAGGTGGCCGAACACCGGGGAGTCGGGGACCAGTCCGTGAACGATCCGGCCCGGGCGGCCGCGTTCGCCAAGGCCATCGACGACAAGGACGTCACCCGTGAGGGCACCGCCGAGGTCGGCGGGGTGGACACCACCCGCTACCGGGTCGCCGTCGACGTCACCGAACTCCCCGACGGCGCCACTCTGCGGCGACAGGTCGGTCCGACGCTGCCGATGGACGTGTGGCTCGACGACGACGGCCGCATCCGGCGGCAGCAGATCGACATGACGCTCAAGGCCCCCGCGGAGGAGGGTTCCACGGACCGGTCCTCGTCGTCGCGGTCGGCGAAGGTGCGCACCGTCATGGAGTTCAGCGACTTCGGTACGGACGTGGAGGCGGAGGAACCGCCGTCCGGGCAGGTCACCGACCTGACCCGGAAGGCCCTCGAGGGAAGCCGTGAGCAGAACTGATCCGTCCTGGACGGAAGGAGCGACCATGACATCTATGCAAGGACACCACGGAGGCCGGCAGGGCGGGCCCGCCGGTCCGGGTGAGCGCCGCAACGGATTCGGTATCACGGCTCTCGTCCTGGGGCTGGCCGGCGCCGTACTGTTCTGGACCGTGGTCGGCGGGATCGTGCTCGGTCTGCTGGCGCTGGTCTTCGGCGTGATCGGCTACCGGCGCGCGAAGCGCGGCCTGGCCACCAACGGAACGATGTCCGTGATCGGCGCGGTGATCGGCGCGCTCGTCCTCGTCGTCTCCTCGGTGCTGCTGGCCGTGGGCGCGGCCCTGTTCAACAGCGACGAGTTCAAGAACTACACCGACTGCGTCGAGCACGCCGGCACCGAGGCCGACCGGCGGCAGTGCGCGGAGGACTTCGACCGGAACGTCGACAACCGGTGAGGACCNNGCAGGGGCGGCGGAGGCGGAGATCATCGCTCTTCGCGGAAGAGGACGTGCTCACCGGCGACCGGGTCGTACTTCCGCAGGACCAGCCGGTCGGGGTCGTTCAGACGGTTCTTGCGGGTCACGTAGGTGACTCCCGTACCCACGGTCGACCTCAGCTTGACGACCGGCCGCGCAGTGCTGCGTGCCATGAGGTGCTCCTTTCGCCACCACCCGAGCCCATTGACTCAGGCATGTCAGACATGGGGGACAACGGTGTCGGCGGGCGCCGTATTCCGCATTCCGCGTCCCCCCGCAGCGGGCCGGGTCCGTCGCCCGCCTCGCGCCCGGCACCCCGCCGGGCGGGCCGCGGCCAGGTGCCCGCGGCCGTGGAAGGCGGTCGCCCACGGAGCCCGGGGTTCCGCGGGCTTCGGCCGGACGGCCGCCCCCGCGGGCCGCGGACGGGGCCCGGGGACGCCTCCCCTCCACGGCCGCGGCGCCCTCGGCACGGCCCCCGCGCGCTCGTCGCCGGGGTACCGGATCCGGAGGGCTTCGGGACCGCCGACGGGTGCGCGCCCCCTTCGGCCGTCGTCGCCGAGCGGGGTCAGGTGGCGGGGCGGGCCGTGTGGTCGGGGTGGTGCCGGGTGCGGCGGGCCTCCTTCATCTCCGCCTCGTACAGGTGGTCGCGTCCCTCGGCCAGCTCCTGCCGGATGTCCTGCTCCGTCTGCTGGAAGGGCCGGTAGTACGTGGCGTTGTAGGCCTCGACGATCTGGAAGGTCCAGTGCCCCGGAATCACGTTGCGGCCGAGGATCTCGCGCTCCACCCGGTCGGCCTGCTCCTCGTGGCCGGCCTCACGGAGCAGGCGGACCGCGTCGTCGAGGGCGAGGTCGGCGGTGCCGGTCAGCTGGTGGAACGTGTAGAGCGCGCCGCGGGCCCGCTCCACCGTTTCCAGCGCCTTCGACAGCGCGCCCAGGGCTTCGACCGTCGTGTCGGACACGCCGTCCGGGCGGCGGTGCTCGGGGTCGGGGTGCTGTGCGTGGGTGTTCATGGAGGACGGGTGCCCCGGGAAGGGCCGGGGAAGGCTACGCCGACCGGACCTCGGTCCGCCGCCGGGAGCGTGGACGCCGCGGGGGAACGGCGGGCGACGGGAGGGTCGTGGCGGGACCGGGCGCGGGCGGTCGGCGTCGGGCGGCGGCAGGGAGCGGGGCGGCCCGGGGACCGGCCCGGTCTCTCCGGGGCCGCCCCGCTCGTCCACTGGCGGCGGCCCCGCGATCCGGTTCCCGCGGGCCGCGGGCCGGGCCCTCAGGGCCTGGTCATGCGGCGGTCCGGGGTGCGGCGCGGCCGCGGGTGAGGACGACGCCCAGGGCGATCATCCCCAGGCCGAGGAAAAGATGCAGCCAGTTGTCCGCCGTGTTCAGGGGGACGAAGTTCGCGGCGCTGTCCTGGTCGATGATCAGTCCGTACAGCCACAGCACCAGGTAGACGGCCCCACCGCCGAGGAGGTAGAGCCTCGCCTGTGAGGCGGTGCGGGACAGCGCCAGTCCGGCGACGCCGAAGGCCAGGTGCACCAGGTTGTGCAGAACCGACACCTGGAAGACGCCCAGGAGCTTGGCCTCGGAGTGGTGTGCGGCGAATTCCATCGTGCCGTAGTCCGTGGTGACGCCCGGGATGAAACCGAGGACACCCACCAGGAGAAAGACCAGGCCTACGAGCAGAGCGGCCTTCTGGACCGGCTCCCTGGCCATTCCCGCGACACGGGCGTGAGCGGACATGAACATCCTCCTTCCTTCTGCCCGGAAGCCGGTCGTTCCGGCTTCCGGGGCGCTCGCCGGGTGACCGGCGCTTGCGCGGACATGCCCGACCTCGCCCCCGGTCAGCGGGAGCCGGGCCCTGTCCGGGTCGCCCGGCAGGCCGCAGCGCGCACGTGCCCGCCGATGGACACGGACGCGGAACACCGAGGGCCCGGACGGCGGGACGGCCGCGCTGCACGGCAAAAGCCGCCGGCTCGGTGGCGGGCCGTGCGTCCGGCCCGCGCGTCGGGTGGGCTCCCCGCTCGACCGGTGTCGAGCGGATAGGACGCTCGGAAGCGGGGGACCCGGGACCCCGGGTGACGGGAGGAACCGACACGGCCGCCCGGCACGACGAAGAACCGTTCCACCCTGTGAAGCACACCACGGATGAAAGGAACGCGCCTCCCGAGCAGGAGAACGGCACGCGGCGGCCCGAGGAACGCGGGCCCGACGCCGGTGACGGCGGGAGAACTCCGCGGAGGACCGAGGACGCGTCCGGAAACGAGGCACCATGACGACTTCGATCAGCGGGAAGAACGCCGTCCAGCTCGGGGGCGAGGGCAGCATCCTGATGCGCCAGCGCCGTGATCACGCGGCGCTCGACACGATGATGAACCGCTGGCTCGCGGCCGAGACCACGCCGGGCGAGCGGGATGCCCTGTGGCAGGACATCGTGCAGTTGGTGTTCAGCCACGCCTTCGCGGAGGAGACCGTGCTGTGGCCCGTGCTACGGCGCATCAGCTCCGACGGGGAGGATCTCACCGCGCGGGTCGAGCAGGAACACCAGGAGATCAACGAGCTGATCGCGCGGGTCGAGAAGTCTCCCGGTGATCCCCGTCGCGCCGAGTGGGTCCGGCAGGCGTTCACCCTGATATCCCAGGACATCCGCGACGAGGAGGACGAGCTGCTGCCCCGGCTTCGTGACACGTTCGGCGATCACAGGCTGCGGCAGATCGGCGCTGCCTGGGAAGCCGTACGGGCCACCGCGCCCACCCACCCTCACCCCGCGGTGTCGCGGCGTCCGCCGGGCAACGCGCTGAGCGGCCTTCCGCTCAGCGTCTTCGACCGGCTCCGGGACCTCGCCCCCTTCGCCTCTCCGGCGGGCCGCCGCGTGGCCCTGGCCGCCGCGAGCGCGGCGGGGGCGGCGGGCGTCGGTCTCCTCACGCGGCGCGCCCTCCGGCGTGCGCGCCGCGGATGACACCGGGAGGAACTCGTGACGCCTCCCGCCGAGTCATCGACC
>NZ_LIRG01000343.1 GCF_001419695.1 Streptomyces prasinopilosus | reverse complement strand
TGATCTCGCCGTACACCTCGGGGTCCGTGGTGAACTCGCCGGGCACGCAGCTCTTCCGGCTGCCGTGGTAGTCGCTGGACCCGGTCACGAGGAGCCCCAGTTCCTTCGCGAGGCCCCGCAGCCGCGCCCGGGTGTCGGGGTCGTGGTCCATGTGGTCGACCTCGATGCCGTCGAGACCGGCCGCGGCCAGTTCCGCGAGGGCGGACTCCGGTACGGTCCGGCCGCGCTTGCTCGCGGCCGGGTGGGCGAACACCGCCACCCCGCCCGCGCCCTTGATCAGCCGGAGCGCTTCGAAGGGATCGGTCTCGTGCTTCGTCATGTGGGCCCGGCCGCCGTCCGCCAGCCATTCCCGGGTGAAGGCGTCGTTCACCGTCTCCACCACGCCCAGTTCGACGAGTGCCGTGGCGATGTGCGGGCGGCCCACCGAGCCGTCGCCGGCGATCCGGGCGACCTGCTCCCAGGTGACAGGCACGCCCAGTTCGTTCAACTTGGCGATCATGCCCCGGGCCCGCGGTACGCGGTCGTCCCGGACCAGCTCGCGCTCGGCGAGCAGCGCCGGTTCCTCGGGGTCGAAGAGGTAGGCCAGCATGTGCATGCTGATGCCGTCGTACCGACAGGAGAGCTCGGCTCCGGTCACCAGCGTGAGTCCCGGGGGGAGCGCGGCGAGGGCCTCGGCATGGCCGCGGGTGGTGTCGTGGTCGGTCAGCGCGACGACGTCGAGACCGGCGGCGCGGGCCGCGCGGACCAGGTCGGCCGGGGAGTCCGTACCGTCGGACGCGGTGGAGTGGGTGTGCAGGTCGATACGCACGACGCGTGGCTCCAAGCGGTGACGGGCGGACGGGGACGCTTCAGGATAACCGCACTTCCGTACGCATCCGTCACACCCGCACCCGCCCGGCGCCCCCTACACGCGCACCTCGCGTCCTTCACCCGCGCACCCCTCACCGGCACGCCTCGCGCTCCCCGCGCGCACCTCGCCCCGGCCCTCCGCGCCGCCGTCCCTCACGGCGTCTCCATCAGCCGCGGCGACAGGGCCCCGCAGGGCACCAGCTCCGCCTCGGCCCCGGCGTCCCGGAGGTCGGTGAGGACCAGCTCGTCGTACATCAGGAGCCCGGACTGCTCGGGCCACAGCACCGCCCACAGCCACATCCCGAGTGCCTCGCCCGCGAAGACGGCCCGGTCGTCCGGCGTCCTGGAGACGTGCCAGAGCGGGGTCGGGCGACCGGCGGCCAGCACCTTGGCGTCGGCCGGCTTCTCGACGTCCAGGTACGGGCCCGGGTCCGGGCCGTCGACGCCCGCGTACCGGGCGCCGAGCCCGACCCCGAGTTCCTCGGCCACGAGGATCAGCTCGCCCATGCCGCCGAGCGGCCCGGGTCCGGTGCACGCGACGGCGGCGGCGCGACCGCCGCTGCGGTCGTCACCCGCGCTGGCCACCCCGGTGAACAGCCAGCCCACCGGCAGCGGCCACGGCATCCACACCGGCACCCGGGTACGGTGCACGACGACGTCGAGAGCCTCGACGCTCGGCGGTATCACGGGCTGGACCGGGTGGACGACGCCGTGCGCATCGCACTGCCAGGCATCGGAGAAGAGGCCGGGAGCCCTGACCCGGCCACCGCACTTCGGGCAACTGGGTTCGCCCCTCATAGGGCCCCACGGTCCTACCCCCGCCCCGCCACGTCAAGGACGATCACCCGTCTGGATCGAACCGATCACCCGAGGACCGGAAACGGCACACATCGACCGGCCCTGACTCCCCCACCGCACATCCGGTGGCCGCATCCGGCACCGCGCCCACGGGGCGCGCGCCCCGCCACCGCCGGCCGGGCCCTCCACCCCCACCGACCGGCCGCTCCAGCACGGCCGGCCGGCCGGCCCGCCGCGACCGGACCGGCCGTCCCCGGTCGTCCTCGTCCTCACCAACTGCGGCGCCCCGGCTCCCCCCTGACGACCCGGCACAGGTGAGCTTGGTCACTCCGGCGCACGGCCGCCCCCCAAGGGCCGCGGCGCGTCAGTCCAGCGCGACGGAGGCGCGGACGGGGTCCCTCAGGTCCGTTCCGCGGGTCAGCCAGCGCTCCTGCAGCTCCTGGGCGCCGTGCACCCGCTTCCAGGCGGCCTCGTTCGGCGTCATGGGCAGCAGCGGCAGGAACCGCACGGGATCCATGGGCTCGTCGAGTTCCAGGTCCTCCACCAGACCGCCCGGCTCGGCGACCAGCACCGAGGTGAACGGGGCTCCGGGCCACAGCGGTTCGCCGACGTCGAGGGAGGCGCCGGGGGTCACGACCACACCCTCGACCTGCGGGGACGCGGCGAGCACGGCGAGCGGGCGGAGCACCTTGTCGGTGTCGGCGAGACCGCCGCGCACCGACAGCACCAGCTCCGCGCGCGGGCCCGCGACCGGATCCGCGATCACCGCCGTGGGGTCGGCCATGGGCTGCGCGGACATGCCGAGGGTGGCGTAGCGCACGATGTCGCCCTCCCGGAAGCGCAGCACCTCGACGCGGTCCGTACCCAGGAAGGTGACCGCCGCGCGCGCGTCCGGCTCGCCCAGGGCCGTGAGCAAACGGGCCTCGACCAGAGGAAGAACATCTGCCATGCGGCGAGCATAGAACCCGTCGGCAGCGGGCGAAGCGGCGCCTTGACACGGTGGCCGGCTGCTAGTCTGGCCCGGCGGTTCGGGGCAGCACGCAGTAGGCCCCCCAGGCAACGCCCAGGCCCGGCAGGGCATGTTCAGGGCACTGGGAGAGTCCGCCGGAGCCCCGGTGCCGCTAGGACACTCCCCCTACGGGGGAATCCCCTTCGGGGGATGAGGATCGTCCCTCACGAGGGACCGGCCGGAGGAGGTGGGGCTGGCATGGACCGAAGTCGACCGTGCAGTAGCACCCGCTCTTCCACCCGTTGATGTAGCCGCTCCGTTCCGGCTGTCACCTCGCATCATCGCGTCTTCATCGGAAGAGCATTTCGTTTCGTCCCGACTGATCTGCCCCAGTAGCTGCATCAGCGACGAGACTCGCCACCGCGACGGTGCGGTGCTCCCCGCTTTGTGGACGTGCCAAACATCTCCTGCCCGGTCTTTTTCCGGAAGCCGGGTCATCTCTGGTCAGGACGTCCTCATTCCGGGCGGTTCCACCCGTCGCGCCAGCGCCTTTCGTTGCCCGTTCCGCGAAGGAGCCCGCCATGTCGATGATCCGCGACCTGCGCGCCGTGGTCCGTCCCTCCCGTGCCCCGCTGCGCAAGGAGAGCAGCGCCCCGTACGACACCACCCGCGACCCGGCGACGACCACCGCGGTCGTCGACTGCGCCATCTACCGCGACGGCCGTCGCGTGGAGACCGGGGGGCCGCTCACCCCCCAGGAGGCGATGCGCCTGGTGCGCCGGGACTCGGGCTTCGTGTGGATCGGCCTGCACGAGCCGACCGAGGACGAGTTCGCCGGTATCGCCCGCGAGTTCGGGCTGCACCCGCTGGCCGTGGAGGACGCCGTCCAGGCCCACCAGCGGCCCAAGCTGGAGCGCTACGACGACTCGCTCTTCACGGTCTTCAAGACCATCCACTACCTCGACCACGACCGGCTCAGCTCCAGCAGCGAGGTCGTCGAGAGCGGCGAGGTGATGTGCTTCACCGGCCGGGACTTCATCATCACCGTCCGGCACGGCGGCCAGGGTTCCCTGCGGGGCCTGCGGCACCGCCTCCAGGAGGACCCCGAGCTGCTGGCCAAGGGCCCCTCGGCGGTCCTGCACGCCATCGCCGACCACATCGTCGACGGCTACATCGCGGTCGCCGACGCGGTGCGGGACGACATCGACGAGGTGGAGACGGAGGTGTTCTCGCCGGGCCGGGGAGGCACCCCGCGCGGCACCGACGCCGGACGGATCTACCAGCTCAAGCGGGAGGTGCTGGAGTTCAAGCGGGCGGTGTCGCCCCTGCTGCGGCCCATGCAGCTGCTGAGCGAGCGGCCGATGCTGCTGGTCGACCCCGAGATCCAGAAGTACTTCCGGGACGTCGCCGACCACGTGGCCCGGGTGCACGAGCAGGTGATCGGCTTCGACGAGCTGCTCAACTCCATCCTCCAGGCCAACCTCGCGCAGGCGTCCGTGGCGCAGAACGAGGACATGCGCAAGATCACCTCATGGGCCGCCATCATCGCCGTGCCGACGATGGTCTGCGGGGTGTACGGCATGAACTTCGACTACATGCCGGAGACGCACTGGAAGTACGGGTACCCGGTGGTCCTCGGCGTGACCGTGGCCCTCTGCCTGGGCATCCACCGCACGCTGAAGCGCAACGGCTGGCTCTGACGCCCTGTGACACCGGCCCCG
>NZ_LIRG01000342.1 GCF_001419695.1 Streptomyces prasinopilosus | reverse complement strand
CGGCCGGATCCGGCCGGGATGTCGACCGAGGACCTGATCGGGGGCGTGGACCGGGGCGTCTACGTCGTCGGCGACCGGTCGTGGAGCATCGACATGCAGCGCTACAACTTCCAGTTCACCGGGCAGCGCTTCTACCGGATCGAGAACGGGCGGCTCACCGGGCAGCTGCGGGACGTCGCCTACCAGGCCACGACCACCGACTTCTGGGGCTCCATGACGGCGGTCGGGGGGCCGCAGACGTATGTCCTCGGGGGCGCCTTCAACTGCGGCAAGGCCCAACCGGGGCAGATCGCGGCGGTCTCGCACGGCTGCCCGTCCGCCCTCTTCAAGGGCGTCAGCATCTTGAACACCACGCAGGAGGCGGGTCGATGAGCGCGCACACCACCAAGCCGCACGAGATCGTCGAGCGCGCCCTCGCCCTGTCCCGGGCCGACGGCTGTGTCGTGATCGCCGACGAGCGGTCGACCGCCAACCTGCGCTGGGCGGGCAACTCGCTCACCACGAACGGTGTCACGCGCGGGCGCACGCTCACCGTCATCGCCACCGTGGACGGCGCGGAGGGCACCGCGTCCGGCGTGGTGTCCCGGTCGGCGGTGACCGTCGACGAACTGGAGCCCCTGGTGCGGGCCGCCGAGGCCGCCGCGCGGGACGCCGGCCCCGCCGAGGACGCCCGGCCGCTGGTCACGGGGGCGGAGGGGGCGGCCGAGTCGCCCGATTTCACCGAGGCGCCCGCACAGACCTCGTCCGCCGTGTTCACCGGTTTCGCCCCGGCGCTCGGAGAGGCGTTCGCCCGCGCGCGGGCCGGCGGCAGGGAGCTGTACGGCTTCGCCAACCACGAGCTGGTGTCCAGCTATCTCGGCACGTCCACGGGGCTGCGGCTGCGGCACGACCAGCCCGACGGGACGCTGGAGCTCAACGCCAAGTCGCCGGACCGCACCCGGTCGGCGTGGGCGGGCCGCTCCACGCGGGACTTCGGGGACGTCGACCCGGCGGCGCTCGACGCCGAGCTGGCGGTGCGGCTGGGCTGGGCCGAGCGGCGGCTCGAGCTGCCCGCCGGCCGGTACGAGACGCTGCTGCCGCCGACCGCCGTCGCGGACCTGCTGATCTACCAGCTGTGGTCGGCCTCCGGCCGGGACGCGGCCGAGGGGCGCACGGTGTTCTCCAAGCCGGGCGGCGGCACCCGGGTCGGGGAGAAGCTGACCGGACTGCCGCTGACCCTGCGCAGCGACCCGGAGGAGCCGGGTCTGGAGTCGGCGCCGTTCGTGATCGCGCACTCCTCCGGGGGCGACCGGTCGGTGTTCGACAACGGGCTGCCGCTGACGGCCACCGACTGGGTGCGGGAGGGCGAGCTGAACCGGCTGACCACCAGCAGGCACAGCGCGGCCCTCAGCGGGCTGCCGGTGGCGCCGGCGATCGACAACCTGATCCTGGACGGGGGCGGCGACCGCTCCCTGGAGGAGATGGTCGCGGCCACCGGACGCGGGCTGCTGCTGACCTGCCTGTGGTACATCCGCGAGGTGGACCCGGCGACCCTGCTGCTCACCGGTCTGACCCGGGACGGCGTCTACCTCGTGGAGGACGGCGAGGTCGTCGGCGAGGTCAACAACTTCCGGTTCAACGAGTCGCCGGTGGACCTGCTGGGCCGGGCCACCGAGGCGGGGCGTACGGAGAAGACGCTGCCCAGGGAGTGGGGCGACTGGTTCACCCGGGCCGCGATGCCCGCGCTGCGGGTCCCCGATTTCAATATGAGTTCTGTCAGCCGGGGCGTATAACCTCGTTGCTGTCCGGCCCGTCGGCCGACCGGCCGGACGGCAACGAACCGAAGAAGTACCGAGGAGACGCGAGAACCGTGACGGACATCGTCGACGAGCTGAAGTGGCGCGGGCTGTTCGCCCAGTCCACCGACGAGGACGCCTTGCGCAAGGCGATCGCGGACGGTCCTGTCACGTTCTATTGCGGCTTCGACCCGACCGCGCCGTCCCTGCACGTCGGACACCTGGTGCAGGTGCTCACGATGCGCCGGCTCCAGCAGGCCGGGCTCCGGCCGCTGGCGCTGGTGGGCGGTGCCACGGGCCAGATCGGCGACCCCCGCCCGACGGCGGAGCGCACGCTGAACGACCCGGAGACGGTGGCCGGCTGGGTGGACCGGCTGCGTGGCCAGATCGAGCCGTTCCTGTCCTTCGAGGGCGAGAACGCGGCCATGATGGTCAACAACCTCGACTGGACGCAGAACCTGTCCGCGATCGAGTTCCTGCGGGACATCGGCAAGCACTTCCGCGTCAACAAGATGCTGACGAAGGACTCCGTCGCGCGGCGGCTGGAGTCCTCCGAGGGCATCAGCTACACGGAGTTCAGCTACCAGCTCCTGCAGGGCATGGACTTCCTCCAGCTGTACCGGCGCTACGGCTGCACGCTCCAGCAGGGCGGCAGCGACCAGTGGGGCAACCTCACGGCCGGGCTGGACCTGATCCACCGCCTGGAGCCGGACGCCGAGACGCACGCGCTGGCGACGCCGCTGATGACGAAGGCGGACGGCACCAAGTTCGGCAAGACCGAGGGCGGCGCCGTCTGGCTCGACCCGGAGATGACCACCCCGTACGCGTTCTACCAGTTCTGGCTGAACACGGACGACCGGGACGTCTCGGGCTACCTGCGGATCCTGTCCTTCAGGTCCCGCGAGGAGCTGGAGGAGCTGGAGCGGCAGACGGCGGAGCGCCCGCAGGCCCGTGCCGCCCAGCGCGCCCTGGCCGAGGAGCTGACGACCCTGGTCCACGGCGCCGGCCAGACGGCCGCGGTGATCGCCGCCTCGAAGGCCCTGTTCGGCCAGGGCGAGCTGGCGGAGCTGGACGAGCGGACGCTGGCGGCGGCCCTCGCCGAGGTGCCGCACGCCCGGGTCGCCGAGCTCGGCCCGGTCGTCGACCTGTTCGCCGAGGTCGGCCTGGTGGCGAGCAAGTCGGCCGCGCGGCGCACGGTGAAGGAGGGCGGCGCCTACGTGAACAACGTCAAGGTCACCGCCGAGGACGCCGTCCCCGCGAAGGAGGAGCTGCTGCACGGCCGCTGGCTGGTGCTGCGCCGGGGCAAGAAGAACCTGGCGGCGGTGGAGGTCGCGCCCGCCTGAGCGCACCCCGGGTGCGCCGCCCGGGCGTCCTCGGGTGACGTGACGGGGGCGGCCTTCCGGTGGGGCGCGGGATCTCCCGCGTTCCCGGAGGCCGCCCCCGTCGGCGCTCCGGGGCCCGGCGTGCGCGGTGCCCCCGGCGCGCGTCAGGTGCGCTGGGTGCGCCGGCCCTTCATCTGCACGTACAGCATGTCGACGACGAAGACGATGACGACCGCCGCCACCACCTGGAAGATGTGGCGCATCCAGTCGATGCCCGACGTCGCCGCGACCCCGAAGCCGCGTGCGATGGCGTTGCCCGCGAGAGCGCCGAGGATGCCGCAGATGGTGGTCAGCCACAGGGGGCTGTGCTGTTTCCCCGGGATGATCGCCTTCGCGATCAGACCGAGCACGAACCCCACGATGATCGCCCACAACCAGCCCATGACTGCCTCCTGGTACGTCTTGACGCGAGCATTACGGCCAGTGTCGGCCCGGATCCGGCACGCCGCACGTCGGCCGTGCCCCGCGGACCGCGGCGCGGACCGGACGGGCGGGGCGGAGTACGGCCCGTGGCGCGGACGGGGACGCGGGCCGGATGCCCCGGCCTCGTGGGCGGCGGGGGTGCGGCGTAACGTGGTGGGGTGCGGGCCCGGGTCCCGGCCGGTTGCAGGGCGGTCGGAGGCAGGGAGAGTCCGATTCGGGCGGATGGTGGAACGCGATGCGGAAGCTGCATGGCAACGGTGGGGTCCAGGTCTTCCGGATCACCGGCGCCAGAGCGGGGCTTCAGGAGGATGTGCGCGGCCGGCAGCGCCGGTATGTGATCTCGATGATCATTCGCACGATTTCGGTCGTCCTCGCCGCCACGCTCTGGAACGTGGAACGGCACGTCGCGGTCGTGGCCCTGGCTCTCGGCATGCTGCTGCCGTACGTCGCGGTGGTGATCGCCAACGCCGGGCGCGAGAACGCGCCGTCGCTGCCCTCGGCCCATCTGACGCCGCAGATGCGGCCGATGATCACCTCGTCGCGGACGGACGACGGTCCGGCGGAATCCGGGACGGAAGACGTGACGCCCGAGCCCGCCCCCGGCACACGAACGGAGCGGCCCGAGGCCTCGTGGTCTCCGGAACATGACCATGACCGGCCGTAAGCGGAAGACGTTAACCCGCCAAGCTCAAGAAAAGCTCAGATCAATCATGTTGTTCCGGTGCCGGGGGCGGGGTGACCCGTGACATACTTCGTACGCGCTCCGCATCCCCCGTCGGAGCGACGGACCGACGCCGGGCAGCTCCCCCCGTGGCTGCTCGGCGTCGCCTTTTCCCCAGGCTGTCGCCCCCTCGTGGAACGGCGCACCGCGCCGGCCGGGTTAGGGTCGGCGGTGTGATGGACCCCGATCCCGAGACGCCGATCTGTTCCGCGAAGGGCTGCCGTGCCGCCGCCGTGTGGGTGCTCGCCTGGAACAATCCGAAGCTGCACACGCCGGAGCGCCGCAAGACCTGGCTCGCGTGCGAGGAGCACCGGGAGCACCTGTCGCAGTTCCTCGGGGTGCGCGGGTTCCTGAAGGACGTCGTGCGCTTCGAGGAGTGGGCGGCTCCCGAAGGGGCGTAGGCACCGGGGCCGCCGGCTTCGGCGGGCCTCCGGCGTCCTTCCGCGTCTTCCCCGGGGCCTTCAGCCGCCGATCGCCGACATCGGGCGGTCCGGCTGCACGAAGGACGGGTCGTCGAGACCGGCGCCCGCCTTCTTGCCCCACATCGCCCGTTTCCAGATCCGGGCGATCTCCTCGTCGGGGGCGCCGGAGCGCAGGGCGGCGCGCAGGTCCGTCTCCTCGGAGGCGAACAGGCACGTGCGGATCTGTCCGTCGGCGGTGAGGCGGGTGCGGTCGCAGGCCGCGCAGAACGGCCGGGTGACGGAGGCGATGACGCCCACGCGGTGCGGGCCGCCGTCCACCAGCCAGCGCTCGGCCGGGGCCGACCCCCGCGCCTCCTCGCCCTCGGGGGTCAGCTCGAAGCGGGTGCGCAGGGAGGTGAGGATGTCACCCGCGGTGATCATGCCGTCGCGCTTCCAGCCGTGCTGGGCGTCCAGCGGCATCTGCTCGATGAAGCGCAGTTCGTAGTCGTGCTCCACGGCCCAGGCGAGCAGGTCGGGGGCCTCGTCGTCGTTGAGTCCCGGCATCAGGACCGCGTTGACCTTCACCGGGGTCAGGCCGGCCTCGCGGGCCGCGTACAGGCCGTCGAGCACGTCCTGGTGGCGGTTGCGGCGGGTGAGGGTCTTGAAGACGTCCGGGCGGAGCGTGTCCAGGGAGACGTTGACCCGGTCCAGGCCGGCCTCCTTCAGCGCCGCCGCGGTGCGCCGCAGGCCGATGCCGTTGGTGGTGAGGGACATGCGGGGGCGGGGCTCCAAGGCGGCGACGCGCTCGACGATGCCGGCCAGGCCGGGTCGGAGCAGGGGTTCACCGCCGGTGAAGCGGACCTCCTCGATGCCGAGGGAGGTGACGGCGACGCCGACGAGGCGGACGATCTCGTCGTCCGTCAGCAGGTCGGGCTTGGCGAGCCACTGCAGGCCCTCCTCGGGCATGCAGTAGGTGCACCGCAGATTGCACCGGTCGGTCAGTGACACCCTCAGGTCGGTGGCCACCCGGCCGTACGTGTCGATGAGCACGTGGCCCCCCTCCCTCCGCTCGGATCACTCATGCTCCGTACCTGTGAGCCTACGTGACGCCACCGACAAGCCGCAGCGTCCCGATGCCACGAGAAGACGCGCGACGGCCGCGTCGCGGGAACCCGGGAGGTCCCGCGACGCGGCCGGAAGGGGTGCCGACCTGGTCGGTCAGTGGGCGCCGGTGCCGGTCAGCGACCGGACCTCCAGCTCCGCGAACTTCTTGGCGTCGGGCTCCTCCTTCGACAGGACGGTGCCGAGCCAGCCCATCAGGAAGCCGAACGGGATGGAGATGATGCCCGGGTTCTTCAGGGGGAACCAGGCGAAGTCGACGTCGGGGAACATCGCCGTGGGGTCGCCGGAGACGACCGGCGAGAACAGCACCAGCCCGACCGCGACGGTGAGACCGCCGTAGATCGACCACAGGGCGCCCTGGGTGGTGAACCGCCTCCAGAACAGGCTGTAGAGGATCGTCGGCAGGTTGGCGGAGGCGGCGACCGCGAAGGCCAGCGCGACCAGACCGGCCACGTTCAGGTCGCGGGCGAGGGCGCCGAGCGCGATGGAGACGACGCCGATGAAGATGGTCGCCAGGCGGGCCGCCTTCATCTCCTCCTTGTCCGTGGCCTTCCCCTTGCGGATGACGTTGGCGTAGATGTCGTGCGCGAAGGAGGACGACGAGGCGAGGGTGAGGCCGGCGACCACCGCGAGGATCGTGGCGAAGGCGACCGCCGAGATGGTGGCGAGCAGGATCGCGCCCCAGGTCGAGTCGACGCCGCCCAGGTGCAGGGCGAGCAGGGGGGCTGCCGTGTTGCCGGACGGGTTCGAGGCGATGATCTCGTCCCGCGAGATGAGCGCGGCGGCGCCGAAGCCGAGCGCGATGGTCATCAGGTAGAAGCCGCCGATGATGCCGATGGCCCAGTTCACGGACTTACGGGCGGCCTTGGCGTTGGGCACCGTGTAGAAGCGGATCAGGATGTGCGGCAGGCCGGCGGTGCCGAGCACCAGGGCGACGCCCAGGGAGATGAAGTCCAGCTTGGTGGTGCCGCTCGCGCCGTACTGCAGGCCGGGCTCCAGGAAGGAGGCGCCCGCGCCGCTGTTGTCGGCGGCCTTGCCCAGCAGGTCGGAGATGTTGAAGTTGAACTTCAGCAGCACCAGGAAGGTGATCAGGAGGGTGCCGCCGATGAGGAGCACGGCCTTGACCATCTGCACCCAGGTGGTGCCCTTCATGCCGCCGATGGAGACGTACACGACCATCAGGACGCCGACCAGGGCGACGATCAGGATCTTGCCGGCGTCGGAGGTGATGCCGAGCAGCAGCGAGACGAGCACGCCGGCGCCCGCCATCTGGGCCAGCAGGTAGAAGATCGAGACGACGATGGTGGAGGTGCCGGCGGCGGTGCGCACGGGCCGCTGGCGCATGCGGTAGGCGAGGACGTCGCCCATGGTGTAACGGCCGGAGTTCCGCAGGGGTTCGGCGACCAGGAGCAGGGCGACCAGCCAGGCGACGAGGAACCCGATGGAGTAGAGGAAGCCGTCGTAGCCGAAGAGGGCGATGGCGCCGGCGATGCCGAGGAAGGACGCGGCCGACATGTAGTCGCCGGAGACCGCGAGCCCGTTCTGGAAGGCGCTGAACTGGCGTCCGCCCGCGTAGAAGTCGGCGGCGTCCTTGGTCTGCCGGCCCGCCCACACGGTGATGCCGAGGGTCGCGAGGACGAACAGCGCGAACAGGGTGATGATGAGCGGGCGGTGCTCGCTCGCCTCGTTCGCGGCGAGCTGGACGGTGGTCATCGAGGGGCTCATGCGCCGCCCTCCATACGGGTCTTGATGGCCTCGGCCCTGGGGTCGAGATGGGTGGCGGCGTGCCGCGAGTACCACCACGCGATGAGGAACGTGGTGACGAACTGCAGGACACCGAAGACGAAGGCGATGTTGATGTTGCCGAACAGCTTGGTGCCCATGAAGCCGCCCGCGTAGTTCGAGAGCAGCACGTACAGCAGGTACCAGACGATGAAGCCGATGGTCAGGGGGAAGGCGAAGGAACGGTGGGAGCGGCGCAGTTCACCGAACTCAGCGCTCTCCTGCACCTCGGTGAACTCCTCGGGCGTGGGGAGTTTGCGTTCCTCTGCCGAGGGGGGCGGTGCTTCGGCGGCCACGGAGTCTCCTCGCGTTGCGGGTGGTTCAGACGGGGACGGGGGCGAGTGTCCTCGCGCTCCCTGCACAACGTCACGGCGCCACGCGAGGACCGGTTCAACCCCGCACGGGCTTCTTTTGCGCGGACGTCCGCCGAAGACACGGGCGGGAAACCGTTGCTGGCCGGCGAGCGCGCGGGATAGCTTCGCCCTGCACCACCCGTCATGTACCTGCCCGAGCACCATCTGTGTCTCGGGCCGGTTTTGTTTTGGATGATGTGGAGATCCCATGGCTCATCTGCGTTCCAGGCGCCGGCTCGCCCTCGCCGTGCCCGTCGCGCTGTCCCTGACCGCCTCGCTCGGCTTCCTGCCGGCGGTGGCGTCGGCGGCTCCGCAGGCGTCGACGGCCGAACGGACCGACGAGCGGGCGGCGGAGCGGGCGGCGGACGCCCCGGGACTGGCGTACGTCGTCAACACCGGGACGGACCGCCGCACGATCGCGTCGGTGGAGAAGGCGGTCGCCGCGGCCGGCGGGACCGTCGTGGTCACGTACGACCGGATCGGTGTGATCGTCGTCCACTCGGCGAACCCCGGCTTCGCCGAGGAGATGCGCGCCGTGCGCGGAGTGCGGTCGGCCGGTGCGACCCGCACCGCACCGCTGGTCCCCGCGGGGACGACGGACCAGGGCGCGGCGGACTACGTGACGGACGCCGAGGCCGCCAGGACGCGGGCCGCCTCCGCGAAGACCCCCGGCAGCGAACCCCTCGAAGCCGACCAGTGGGACCTGCGCGCGATCGGCGCCGACAAGGCGGCGCGGATCGACCCGGGCAGCCGCAAGGTCACCGTCGCCGTGATCGACACCGGTGTGGACGACTCCCACCCCGACCTCGCACCGAACTTCTCCGCCGCCCAGTCGGCCAACTGCGTGGGCGGCAAGGCGGACACCAGTGAGGGCGCCTGGCGCCCGTACACGGACGAGGACTACCACGGCACCCACGTGGCCGGTGAGATCGCCGCGGCCCGCAACGGCATCGGCGTCGCCGGCGTCGCGCCCGGCGTCAAGGTCTCCTCCATCAAGGTGAGCGACCCTAACAACGGGTTGTTCTACCCGGAGAACGTCGTCTGCGCCTTCGTGTTCGCCGCCGACCACGGCGTGGAGATCACGAACAACAGCTACTACGTCGACCCGTGGCTCTACAACTGCACGGACGACCCGGACCAGCGGGCGATCGTCGACGCGGTCGACCGGGCCCAGAGGTACGCCCAGCGCAAGGGCACCCTGCACGTCGCCTCGGCGGGCAACTCCAACCACGACCTGGCCGCGGACGCGATCGTCGACGCCTCCAGCCCCAACGACACCACACCGGTCGAGCGCACCATCGACCCGTCCGAGTGCCTCGACCTGCCGACCCAGCTCCCGGGCGTCGTCACGGTCAGCGCCACGGGCGTGCAGAACCTCAAGTCGTACTACTCCACGTACGGCAAGGGTGTCGTCGACGTGGCCGCTCCCGGCGGCGACGGGCGCTACCAGACGCCCGACACCCCGTCGAAGAACGGCCGCATCCTGTCCACCATGCCGAACGGCCAGTACGCCTTCCTGCAGGGCACCTCGATGGCCGCGCCGCACGTCGCCGGCGTCGCCGCGCTGCTGAAGTCCAGGCACCCGTGGGCGCCCCCGGCCGCGCTCCAAGCGCTGCTGAAGGCGCAGGCGAACAACCCGGGCTGCCCGGAGTCCTACGACCAGAACGGCGACGGCGTGCAGGACGCCACGTGCGAGGGCGGCAGCCGGGTCAACGGCTTCTACGGCCACGGCATCGTCGACGCGCTGCGCGCGGTGAAGCGCTAGAGCGACGGCGCGGTGACGGGGTGTCCGTCCCGCGGGTGAGCGAGGGGGCCGGGCGGTCGTTCGTCCGGCCCCCTCGCCGTCGGCCGCCCGGTACCGCACAGTGCACCCATGACCGACACCGAACACCCCTCCCCCGGCTCCCGTTCCGGCTCCCGGCTCGCCGCCGCCTGGGCCTCGCTGGGCGGAGACCCGGACCTCCTCACGCGCGTGACGGCCGTCGAACGGCCCGGGGCGCTTCCCGCGCGGCTCCCGGTACGGGAGACGGCGCGCGCCTGCGTGGGCGCGTGCGCGCTGGCCGCGGCCGAACTGGGCGCGCGCCGGGCGCAGTCCGCCCGCCCCGGTCGTCCCCCGGGCTCCGCCGTACCGGCCGTGCGGGTGGACGACGGAGCGGTGGCGGCGGCGTTCGTCAGCGAGCGGCACCTGCTGGTCGACGGGCGGGCACCGGTGTCCTTCGCCCCGCTGTCGCGCTTCTGGCGCACGGCGGACGGGTGGGTGCGCACGCACGCCAACTACCCGCACCACCGGGCCCGGCTGCTCACCGCGCTGGGGACGCCGGACGACCCGGAGACGGTGGCGGCGGTCCTCGCCGGGCGGCCGGCCGCGGAGGTCGAGGAGACCGTGTACGCCGCCGGGGGCCTCGCGGTCGCGCTGCGCACGCCCGCCGAGTGGGCGGCGCACGCGCAGGCGGCGGCGGTGGCGCGGCGCCCGCTGGTGGAGCGCGGGCGGCTGGATTCCGCCCCCGCGCGGACGCTCACCCCCGTGGGCCGTGACCCCCTGCTGCCCGCCGCGGGGCTGCGGGTGCTGGACCTGACCCGGGTCGTCGCGGGCCCCGTCGCCACCCGCACCCTCGCCCTGCTCGGCGCGGACGTGCTGCGTCTGGACCCGCCGGGACTGCCCGAGCTCTCCGACCAGCACACCGACACGGGGTTCGGGAAGCGTTCGGCCCTGCTGGACCTGGCGGCCGGCCGGGACACGTTCGGTGAACTGCTCGCGGCGGCGGACGTGGTGGTCACCGGGTACCGGCCGGGCGCCCTGGACCGCCTGGGACTGTGCCCCGAGGCGCTCGCCGAGCGCCGGCCCGGGGTGGTCGTGGCCCAGTTGTCGGCGTGGGGGGCGGACGGGCCGTGGGGCGGCCGGCGCGGCTTCGACAGTCTGGTGCAGGCGGCGACGGGGATCGCGGTGAGCGAGGGCCAGGCCGGACGGCCGGGGGTGCTTCCGGCGCAGGCCCTCGACCACGG
>NZ_LIRG01000341.1 GCF_001419695.1 Streptomyces prasinopilosus | reverse complement strand
TGCCGGCCGGCACACCTGGTCGGCCGGCACACTCCCGTCAGGTCCGCACGTCCCCCGTCGGACCCCGTGAGCAGGCCCCGTACGACGCCCGAGGGCCGGACACCCCCTGGGGTGCCCGGCCCTCGGCCCGTCCGCGCCGTCAGTCCACCGCTCCCCGCGGAGCAGTGGTCCCTCCGGTCACTTCTTGCGGCGGCGTCCGCCCCGCGCCTGCTTGCGGCGCTCGGCGCGCGTGAGGCCGTCGGCCTCGGAGCGCACCGGCTCGTCCTCGGCGAACTCGCCCTCGACGGTGCCGCCCTCGCCGTCCACCGTCGGCGCGGAGAAGTGCAGGTTCCGCCGCTGCGGGGCGTCGAGCCCCTTGGCGCGGATCTCCGGCCGGGCACCCGCCTGCGCGGGCACCGCGTCCTGCGGGGCCTTGTCGAGCGACGGCGCCGCCTCCTCGACCGGGACCTCCTCGACCTGCTGCTCGACCTGGACCTCCAGGTTGAACAGGTAGCCGACGGACTCCTCCTTGATGCCGTCCATCATCGCGGTGAACATGTCGAAGCCCTCGCGCTGGTACTCGACCAGGGGGTCCTTCTGCGCCATCGCGCGCAGGCCGATGCCCTCCTGGAGGTAGTCCATCTCGTAGAGGTGCTCGCGCCACTTGCGGTCCAGGACCGACAGCACGACCCGGCGCTCCAGCTCGCGCATGATCTCCGAGCCGAGCTGCGCCTCGCGCTGCTCGTACTGCTCGCGGATGTCCTGCTTGATGGTGTCGGCGATGTACTCGGCCGTCAGCCCGGCCCGGTCGCCGGCCTCCTCCTCGAGCTCCTCGACGGTGATCCTGGTCGGGTAGAGCTGCTTGAAGGCGCCCCACAGCCGGTCCAGGTCCCAGTCCTCGGGGAAGCCCTCGGCCGTCTCCGCCTGGACGTAGGCGTCGATGGTGTCGTCCATGAAGTGGTGGATCTGCTCCTGCAGGTCCTCGCCCTCCAGGACGCGGCGCCGCTCGCCGTAGATGACCTCGCGCTGGCGGTTGAGGACCTCGTCGTACTTCAGGACGTTCTTGCGGGTCTCGAAGTTCTGCGTCTCGACCTGCGACTGGGCCGACGCGATCGCACGCGTGACCATCTTGTTCTCGATCGGCACGTCGTCCGGCACGTTCGCCATGGACATCACGCGCTCGACCATCTGGGCCTTGAACAGGCGCATCAGGTCGTCGCCGAGCGACAGGTAGAAGCGGGACTCGCCGGGGTCGCCCTGACGGCCGGAACGGCCGCGCAGCTGGTTGTCGATCCGCCGCGACTCGTGCCGCTCGGTGCCGAGCACGTAGAGCCCGCCGATCCGCTCGACCTCCTCCTTCTCGGCCTTGACCGCCTCCTCGGCCCGCGCGAGCGCCTCCGGCAGGGCCTGCGCCCACTCCTCGATGTGCTCCTCGGGGTCGAGGCCGCGCTGGCGCAGCTCCGCCTCGGCGAGGTCCTCGGGGTTGCCGCCCAGCTTGATGTCCGTGCCGCGGCCGGCCATGTTGGTCGCCACGGTGACGGCGCCCCTGCGGCCGGCCTGGGCGACGATCGTCGCCTCGCGGTCGTGGTGCTTGGCGTTCAGCACCTCGTGCTGGATGCCGCGCTTGCTGAGCTGCTGCGAGAGGTACTCGGACTTCTCCACCGAGGTGGTGCCGACCAGGATCGGCTGGCCCTTGCCGTGCTTCTCCTCGATGTCGTCGACGACGGCCTCGAACTTGGCGACCTCGGTGCGGTAGATCAGGTCCGCCTGGTCCTTGCGGATCATGTCCCGGTTGGTCGGGATGGGCACCACGCCGAGCTTGTAGATCTGGTGGAACTCGGCGGCCTCGGTCATCGCCGTACCGGTCATGCCGGACAGGCCGGGCTGTTCCTTGCCCGCGTGGTCACTGCGCTTGTAGAGGCGGAAGAAGTTCTGGAGGGTGATGGTGGCGAGCGTCTGGTTCTCGTCCTTGATCGGCACCGACTCCTTCGCCTCGATCGCCTGGTGCATGCCCTCGTTGTAGCGGCGGCCCGCGAGGATGCGACCGGTGTGCTCGTCGACGATCATGACCTCGTCGTCGATGATCACGTAGTCCTTGTCGCGCTTGAAGAGCTCCTTCGCCTTGATGGCGTTGTTCAGGTAGCCCACCAGCGGGGTGTTGACCGACTCGTAGAGGTTGTCGATGCCCAGCCAGTCCTCGACCTTGGCGACCCCGGACTCGTGGATGGCGACCGTGCGCTTCTTCTCGTCGACCTCGTAGTCGCCGGTCTCCTCGATGCCCTTGAGGGGGTTGCCGGGCTCGCCGCGCTTGAGGCGCTTGACCAGCTTGGCGAAGTCGCCGTACCACTTGGTGGCCTGGTCGGCCGGGCCGGAGATGATCAGCGGCGTGCGGGCCTCGTCGATGAGGATCGAGTCGACCTCGTCGACGATGGCGAAGTTGTGGCCGCGCTGGACCAGCTCGTCCTTGGACCACGCCATGTTGTCGCGCAGGTAGTCGAAGCCGAACTCGTTGTTCGTGCCGTAGGTGATGTCGCAGGCGTACTGCTCGCGGCGCTGGGCCGGCGTCATGTTGGCCAGGATGCAGCCGACGTCCAGACCGAGGAACTTGTGCACCCGGCCCATCAGCTCGGAGTCGCGCTCGGCCAGGTAGTCGTTGACGGTGATGATGTGGACGCCCTTGCCGGACAGCGCGTTGAGGTACGCGGGCAGGGTGCCGACGAGGGTCTTGCCCTCACCGGTCTTCATCTCGGCCACGTATCCCATGTGCAGGGCGGCACCGCCCATGATCTGCACGTCGTAGTGCCGCTGGCCCAGGACGCGCTTGGCGGCCTCGCGGACCGTGGCGAAGGCCTCGGGGAGCAGGTCGTCCAGGCTCTCGCCGTCGGCGTACCGCTGCTTGTACTCATCGGTGAGGGCCCGCAGCTCGGCGTCGGAGAGGTCGACGAAGTCCTCTTCGATGGAGTTGACCTGGCCCGCGATGCGGTGCAGCTTGCGCAGGATCTTGCCTTCGCCTGCACGCATGATCTTGGAGAGGACGGACACGGGGGGTGGTCTCCTTGCCGGTCGGGCCTGGGACGGTCGGTTTCCGTTTCATTGCTGAGCAACGGCCATCGTATGCGAGGACCCCACCGCGCCGGGAGGCCTGCCGTGACCGTGGCCGCGCACAGCGTCATATCCGTTTCACGGCCGTTCTCAAAGGGACAACGCCCGTGTCCTCCGGATGGTGCCGCCGCACGCGCCGAATCACACGAAGAGCGACCCCTTCCTCACGCCGGGCAAAGAGTTGGCGCCCCTCCCCGCTCCATGAGCAGAATCGGCCGATGGACCCCGTCACCCTCACCACCGGCCGCCTTCTGCTGCGCACCGTCGGCCCCCAGGACACCGACGCCGTGTACGCCGCCTGCCAGGACCCCGACATCCAGCGCTGGACCACGGTCCCCTCCCCCTACCTCCCCGAGCACGCGCGGGGCTTCGTGGAGCAGATGGTCCCGGACGGCTGGGCGAGCGGTTCGATGTTCACCTTCGGCGCCTTCCTCCCCTCCGGGGAGCTCACCGGGATGCTCGGCATCACCATGCGGTCCCTGGGAGTGGGCGAGATCGGCTACTGGGGCGTCAAGGAGCACCGCGGCAGCGGCTACATCACCGAGGCCGTGGTCGCCCTGTCGCGCTGGGCCTTCACCGGCCTGTCCGTCGACCGCGTGGAGTGGCGTGCCGAGGCCGGCAACCGGGCCTCCCGCGCCGTGGCGGAGCGGGCGGGCTTCGTCTTCGAGGGCACCCTGCGTGCCGCGGTCCACAACAAGGGGGTGCTGCGCGACTCCTGGATCGGTTCCCTGCTGCCGTCCGACCTGGGCCTCGCGTCGACGACCCCCTACCTGCCCGCCGGGCGGTGACCCCCGCGGGCCCGGCCCTGCGTCCGGGCGTTGTCAGTGCCGCCCTCTATCGTGCGGACGCATGACGACCCTCCCTCGTCCGTCCACGGACCTCTCGGCAGCCGAGGCGCGCCGCATCGTGTTGCGCGCCCAGGGCTTCCTGGGCGCCCCCGACCGCCGCTCCGGCGTCCGGGGGGTCCTCCGCCACCTGGGCGCGGTGCAGCTCGACACCATCTCCGTCCTCGCCCGCTCCCACGAGCTGATCCCCTACGCCCGTCTGGGCGCCGTCGGCCGGGCGGCGGTCGAGGACGCGTACTGGAAGTCCGGGGCCGAGCCGCCGCGCGCGTTCGAGTACTGGTCGCACGCGGCCTGCCTGCTGCCGATCGAGGAGTGGCCGCACTTCGCCTTCCGCCGCCGCGCCTACCGTGCCCGCCCGCACTGGCACCACGACCTGCCCGACGGCGCCTACGAGCAGGTCGTCAAGCAGCTCCGCGCCCAGGGCCCGCTCACGGCGTCCGACCTGGGCGGCGCGAAGCGCACCAGCGAGTGGTGGGACTGGTCCGGTGCCAAGGTCGCCGTCGAGCGGGCCCTGATGTACGGCGAGGTGGTGTGCGTCGAGCGCCGCGGCTGGAAGCGGGTGTACGACCTCGCCGAGCGCGCGATCCCCGAGGCCCTGCTGCACGACGAGCTGGACGACGCCGAGTGCCTGCGCCGGCTGGTCCGCCTGGCCGGCAGGTCGCTCGGCGTCGGCACCCGCGCGGACCTCGCCGACTACCACCGGCTCAAGGGGGAGCAGGTCGACGCGGTGATCGCCGACTCGGGCCTGGTGCCGGTCGCGGTCGAAGGCTGGTCCAAGCCGGCCTGGGCCGATCCGGAGGCCCTCGCCACTCCCCCGCGCGGACGCCACCGCACGACGCTGCTGTCCCCGTTCGACTCCCTGGTCTGGGAACGGGCGCGCACCGAGCGGATCTTCGGTTTCACCCACCGCCTGGAGGCCTACGTGCCGAAGCCGAAGCGGGTGCACGGCTACTTCGCGATGCCCGTGCTCGCCGGGGGCCGGCTCGTCGGCCGCGTCGACCCGGCCCGGGAGGGGCGCACCCTGGTGGCGAAGCAGATCACGCTGGACGGCCCCAGGGCGGCCCCCGCCGTCGCGCGGGCCCTGGTGGAGGCGGCGGGCTGGGTGGACTGCACGGACGTCCGCGTGGAGCGGGTCGAGGCACCGGAGTTGCGCGGGCCGCTCACCGCGGAACTGTCCCGCGCCCTCGCCTGACGGCGCTCAGCGGATCTCGAGGATCTTCTCCCGCATCGCGTAGACCACCGCCTCCATCCTGGAGTGCAGCTGCAGCTTCTCCAGGATGTTGCGCACGTGGTTCTTCACGGTGTTCTCGGAGATGAACAGCTCCTTGGCGATGTCCCGGTTGTTCATCCCCGTGGCGACCAGCTTGAGCACTTCGAGCTCACGGTCCGTCAGCCGGGGCGCGGGCACCAGCCGGCGCTCGTCGGTGCGCTGGATCATCGACTTGAACTCGGTGAGCAGTTTCGACGCCATGGACGGGCTGATCTGCGACTGCCCGTCGGCCACCGCCCGGATGGCGGTGGCCACCTCGTCCGTGGAGATCTCCTTGAGGAGGTAGCCGGTCGCGCCCGCCTTGATGGCGTCGTAGAGGTCGGCTTCCTCGTCGCTGATCGTCAACATGATGATCTTCGCGCTGGGGGCCACCTCCTTGATGGAGGTGCACGCCTCGATACCGCCCCGCTTGGGCATCCGCACGTCCATCAGGACGATGTCCGGCAGCAGGTCGGCGGCCTTCTCCACCGCTTCCGCACCGTCCCCCGCCTCGCCGACGACCTGGATGTCCTCCTCGGCCGCGAGCACGATCTCCAGACCGCGGCGGAACAGCGCGTGGTCGTCCACCACGAGGACCCTGATCGGCTCCCGCTCCGGCTCCTTCGCCCGCTCCCCGTACCGGGAGCCCGCGTCCGGCCCCGTGCCGGTGCCGTCGTCGGAGTCCTCTCCACGCATCGGTCCGAAGCTGTCCGCCATCGTTCCTCCCCCTGAAGGCTGTGGCCTGTGGTCCTGAGCCATCGCCAACCCAAGGCAACGGCCCACCGTTTGGGCCGTTGCCGCCATGATTCCATGCCCGGACGGCGGCGGGGCGACAGCTCGGTGCGCGAAGGGGTCGCACACCGGTGCCCCTGGGGGCGCACACGCGCGCACCAGGGGCACCGGTCCAGCTGTGACTCGGCCCGGTCAGCCGCCGAGCGTCCCTCCCGCCTCGGGGGCGTGCGGCTGCGTGACCATGGTGTCCGTGCTGAGGTGGATCACGCCGTAGTCGTAGGCGTGCCGCCGGTAGACGACGCTGGGCTCCTTGGTCTCGGAGTCGACGAACAGGTAGAAGTCGTGCCCGACCAGCTCCATTTCGTAGAGCGCCTGGTCGAGGGTCATGGGGGCGGCCACGTGGGTCTTCTCGCGGACGATGAGGGGCCCCTCCCCCTGCACCTCCAGCGAACCGATCTTCTTGGTGGGGACGCCCTCCGACGTCTCGTCGGTGGACAGCGCCCCCGTTCCGTTGAGCGTCGCCGCGTCGGGGACGTGGGCGGGGACCTCCGCTGCCGAGATCCTGCGCGCGCCGCGCCGTGAGTAACGCTTGTCGTGCTGCTTGCGCAGCCGGGCGTCCAGCTTCTCCGCTGCCAGGTCGAGCGCCGCGTACGGGTCGCCCGCCGCCGCCTCCGCCCGGATCACCGGACCGCGGGAGTGGAGCGTGATCTCCACCCGGGCACTGCGGTCGGCCTGTCGGGGGTTGGGCTCCTTGGACACCTCGACGTCGAGGCTGATCACCTTGCCGTCGAGCTTCTGGATCTTCTCCAGCTTCAGCTTCTCGGCCACGTGCTTCCGGAACCGCTCGGGCACCTCGGTCTTGCGGCCCTTGACGACGATGTCCACGCAGAACTCCGTTCCCGGATCGCTCCGCCTCGGCGCGGAGCGTCTCCCTTTGTGCACCAGGATCCGGCCAGCACCGGAACCTCGGACCAGACGACTTCCGCCTCCTCCTCCATGGGCGAGATCTCCAGTCCACCGGCTCGGGTGATTATGAAAAACCCGCAGCACGGCATTCCGATTCGAGAGGTGTGGCCTGCGGCTTTCCCTCACGACCGAACATATCTCGCCCGGACGGATGTCGTCACCCTCTCCTACCGCATACCTCCGTTCAGGTGAATTCATGCCCTCACTACCTGCAACGATGCAAGTTCCCCGTCAGTTCCGGTTTATTTCGAAAGAATCCGGTGAAGCCGCAACAACCGCAGCGCACTTGACGTCAATGGGCCGGTCGGCCCTGCCTGCGGCCGGCGTGCCCGCCGGCCGGCCGGACCACCGCC
>NZ_LIRG01000340.1 GCF_001419695.1 Streptomyces prasinopilosus | reverse complement strand
CCCGGGCGCGGTCCGCCGCCCGTCGGGCCTCGGCCCCGCCCGTCGGGCGGCGGACCGCGCCCGGGAGGGCTCCGGTGCGGTGAGGGCCCGGTGGCCCCGGGCCCTCACCGCCGCCCGCCCCGTCAGCGCGCCGTGCTCAGCGCGCCACGCTCAGCGACAGCGCGAAACGCCCCTCCCCGTCCGTCCACCACCGGACCGGCTCCATGCCGGCGGCGTCCAGTTCCCTGCGTACGCGCTCCTCGCGGAACTTCGCCGAGACCTCGGTGCGCAGGTCCTCGCCCGCGGCGAAGTCGACGGCGAGACCGAGCGCCGGGATCTTCACCGTCTGCCGCTCGCGCGAACGCAGCCGCATCTCGATCCACTCGTGTCCGGCGTCCCACACGGCCACGTGGTCGAAGGCGGCCGGATCGAAGTCGGCGCCCAGTTCCCGGTTGATGACGGCCAGGACGTTCCTGTTGAACGCGGCCGTCACCCCGGCCGCGTCGTCGTACGCCCGGACCAGTACCTCCTCGTCCTTGACCAGGTCCGTGCCGAGGAGCAGCGCGTCACCGGGGGCGAGCGCGGCGCGTACGGACGCCAGGAACGCGGTGCGCTCCTCGGGCAGCAGATTGCCGATCGTGCCGCCGAGGAACGCCACCAGGCGCGGCCCCGGGGTGCCGGGCAGCGTCATGCTGCCGGTGAAGTCGTCGACCAGGGCGTGCACGTCCAGCCCCGGCCGCTCGGCGGCGAGTGCCCGGCCCGCCAGGGTCAGGGCGCTCTCGCTGACGTCGACGGGGACGTACGTGTGCAGCCCGGTCAGGGCGTCGAGCAGGTGCCGGGTCTTCTCCGAGGAGCCGGAGCCCAGTTCGATGAGGGTGCGGGCCCCGGACACCTCGGCGATCTCACCGGAGCGGGCGAGCAGGATCTCGCGCTCGGCACGCGTCGGGTAGTACTCCGGCAACGCGGTGATCTCCTCGAACAGCTCACTGCCCCGCGCGTCGTAGAACCACTTCGGCGGCAGCGTCCTGGGGCTGCCGGTCAGGCCCTGGAGGACGTCGGCGCGCAGGGCGGCCCCGGTGGCGTCCTCGGGCAGGGTGCGGGTGAGACGGAACGGACTCACGTGCGGGACTCCTTCGGTGGTGCCGGTGTGTGCGGTGCCGGTACGGCGCCCGTCCGGGCGTCGTCCGGCTCCTTGAGCGGGGTGAGCAGCACGTCCGTGCGGCTCGCGGCCAGCAGCGTGCGGTCGGGGACCTCGCGCCAGTGCGGATCGTCGTCGTACGGCTCGGAGGCCACGACGGTGCCGCCGCCCGGCCGGGCGAGGTACCACAGCGTGTCGCCCCACGCGGTCGCGGTGATCATGTCGCCCTGGGTGAGCAGCAGGTTGAGCCGGGAGGCGGGGGCCGCCGCGGCGACCTCCAGCACGGTGTCGGCCAGCGCCTGCCCCTCCTGGTCCCCGGCCCGCAGCCTGGCGAGCACCAGGGCCCACACGAACGCGGAGTCGCTGCGGGCCTCGAGCGACAGCACGTCCTCGGGCGGCAGGGTCCGCACGAGCGGCGCGAGCGCGCCCGGCCAGCCCCGCACGGCCCCGTTGTGGCTGAACAGCCAGGCCCCCGCGGCGAACGGCGCCGCCGCGGCCTCGGCGTCCGCCCCCGGCCGGGTCGCGTCCCGTACGGCCGCGAGCAGCGCCGGGGCGCGCACGACCCGGGCGAGGTCGGCGAACGAGGGGTCCCCCCAGACCGGCCCCGCCCGGCGGTACCGGGCCGGCACCGGGTCCCCGGGGGCGTACCAGCCCACCCCGAACCCGTCGGCGTTGACGGTCCCGTACCGCTGGCGCCGGGGCGCCCACGACTGGCGGTACAGCCCGTGCGGCGGGTCCACGAGGAGCCGGCCGAGCGGCTCCTCCGGCCCCACGTAGGCGAGGTGACGACACATCAGAAGCTCTCCGAGCGGGCCGTGCGGAACCCGGAGAAGATCTGCCGCCGGACCGGGTGGTCCCAGTTGCGGAACGTGCCCCGGCAGGCCACCGCGTCCACCGCGAACGAACCGCCGCGCAGCACCTTGTACCCGGACCCGAAGAACACCTCCGAGTACTCCTTGTACGGGAACGCCCTGAACCCCGGGTAGGGCAGGAAGTCGCTGGACGTCCACTCCCACACGTCGCCGATCAGCTGACGCACCCCGAGCGGCGACTCACCGGCCGGATAACTGCCCGCCGGTGCGGGCCGCAGGTGGCGCTGGCCGAGGTTGGCGTGCTCCGGGCCGGGGTCGGCGTCGCCCCAGGGGTAGCGCGCCGAGCGGTCGCCGGCCGGGTCGTGCCGGGCGGCCTTCTCCCACTCGGCCTCGGTGGGCAGCCGGCGCCCGGCCCAGCGGGCGTACGCGTCCGCCTCGTACCAGCACACGTGCAGCACCGGCTCGTCGGGCGGCACGGCCTCGGTCGCGCCGAAGCGGCGCCGCAGCCACTGCCCGCCGTCCCGGCGCCAGAACAGCGGGGCGGTGACCGAGTTCCGGCGGATGTGGGCCCAGCCCTCCGCGGTCCACCAGCGCGGCTCGTCGTAGCCGCCGTCCTCGATGAACGCCTGGTACGCCGCGTTCGTCACCGGGGTCGTGTCGATGTGGAACGGGGCCACCTCGCGCCGGTGCGCCGGACGTTCGTTGTCCAGCGCCCACGGCTCGTCCGAGGTGCCCATGGTGAACGGACCGCCCGGGACGAGCACTTCGGACGGTCCGGTGAACAACGGCACCGGCCGCGGGTCCGGGGCCGTCAGGACCCGCGGACCGCTGCGCAGCTGGTGGGTGATCAGCATCGTCTCGTCGTGCTGCTGTTCGTGCTGCGCGACCATCCCGAAGGCGAACCCCGCCTCGGTCAGCCGCTCACCGTGGAAGGCGGTGCTCTCGAGCACGTCCAGCGCCCGGCCGCGCACGTCCGAGACGTAGCGGCGGGCCTCCTCGGGGGGCAGCAGCGGCAGCTTCGGCCGCTCGGCGCGCGGGTGCTCGAAGGCGTCGTAGAGGCCGTCGATCTCGGGCCGCATCGCCTCCTGTCCGCCGACGGCCCGCAGCAGCCACTGCTCCTCCTGGTTGCCTATGTGAGCGAGGTCCCACACCAGCGGCGACATCAGCGGTGAGTGCTGCGCGGTGAGGTCGGGCCCGTCGACACAGCTGGTCAGCAGGGTGGTCCGGTCGCGCGCGGTGATCAGCGAGGCGACCGCGCGCTCGCGCAGGGCTTCGGCGTCGAGGGCGGGGTCGGTCATGAGGAGGTGTCCTTCCCTTGCGGGTGCGTTCCGTGCGGGGCGGGAGTGCGGGGAGCGGTGCGGGGGTGCGGGCCGGGGGTGCCGTCGGCTCCGGCGCGCAGGGCGTCGAGCAGGTCGTCGGCCGGGCAGCGGCCCCGGGCGACGTAGCGGTCCCGGTACGCCGCCACCGCGTCCACGACCCCGGTCGTGGCGCCGAGTCCGGGCAGGGCCCGCAGCGCCGCCGCGAAGCAGAGGGCGGCCACCTCGCGCAGCTCCGGGTCGGCCAGGCCGTCGCGGGCCGCGTCCCGCCACAGCGGGTTGTGCGGGGCGGGCGCGCCGTGGGTCCGTTCGGCCAGGGGCTTCACCGCCCGGTAGGCCGTCTCGGAGGCCTCCGGATCGTCGAACAGCGCCGTCGTCACGGCCAGCGGCACGATCCATCCGTGGTCACCGGGCTGCGCGTCGATCATCCGCAGCTCCAGGTGGCCGCGCGGCCTGACGGGCGGGAACAGCGTCGTGAGGTGGTAGTCGAGGTCCTCCCGGGTGGGCGCCCTCGGCACACCGGACCTGGTCCACTCGCGGAAGGTCAGCCCGTCCGGCACGTCCCACGGTCCGCTGTCCCGCCGCACGCACATCACCGGCGCGTCCAGGACGTGCCGGGTCCAGGCGCCGCGCGGCTCGGAGTCCAGGACGGGGCCGCCCGCGCGGTCGGCGCCGATCTGGGTCCAGCGCAGCTGCCGGGTGGACAGCCAGCCGGTGGGCCGGTGCCCGGCCAGCGGGGAGTTGGCGAAGGCGGCCAGCAGCACCGCCCCCAGCTGGTGCGCCAGCCACCAGCGCCGCACATGGCCGAGGGTGCCGGGTTCCTCGTACCCGGCGTCCAGGCACACCTGCACGGAGGCCGAGGCGCACATCATGGCGCGGCCGGCGGGGCCGGTGCGGTCGAGGCAGGCCTCCATGGCGTCGTAGCGCGGTTCGCGCAGGAACCGGCTGGGTGCGTGCCGGGGTTCGTGGCCGAGGCCGACGAGGCCGAGACCGTCCTCGCGCAGGACTGCGCGGACGGCGTCGAGGTCGGCGCGGACGGCGTCGACGCACTCCATGAGGGAGGCGGCGGGCCGTGAGCTGAGCTCCAGCTGGCCGCCGGGCTCGACGGTGAGCGCCGAATCCAGGGGCACGGTCCGCAGCGCCGCGTAGGCCGCTTGGAGCCGTTCGGGTGTCACGGGGAGCCACGGGGCCCGCAGCTCGTGGACCAGCCACTCCACCTCCACACCGAGGCGGCGCGGGGGACCGGTCTTGAAGCAGATGCCCCGTACGAGGGCCTCCGCGTCGGCTTCGGTGATCACGGAACGGGGCTCGGGGCAGTCGCTTGCCGGATCGGACATGCGGGAATCCTCCTGAGATGCCTCCATGTCGCCTGTCCCGGGTCCCTTTGCCGGGCAGGCATCGACTCGTCCAGCCAAAACCCTCACGGGGCCCGGCACAAGGGCGCCCGGCGGACGTCCGGGGCCGGCCGCCCCTCTTCGCCGTCCGTTTCCCGGGCCTTCTCCCGCCCGCCTCCAGGGCCTCCCACGGGGAAACTCCGTTGCGTCGCCTCCCCAGGATCGCTCACGATGCTCGTATGAGCACGACGGGGGAGGGGCCGGACCCCATGCCGGCGGGCGCCACGGGGGCGATCGCGGGGCGCGCGGTCACGACGCGTACGGGGGTCGCGGCGTGAGCGCGCGCCTGCGCGGCATCGCGCGGGAGACCGAGCGGATCGTGGCGGCGGGGGGCTACCGCGCCCCGGCCGACGGCCGCGAGGTGCGCCTGGCGGCGGCGGTCGGGGCCGCCCGGGACGGCACGCGGATGTACGGGCCGGCACCGCTGCGGGTACGGGTCCCGGCGCATGTGCCGGTGCCGGTCCTCGCCCCCGCCCCGGCTTCGCAGCGCTCCCCGGGACCGGACCCGGCTCCGGGCGCCGACGGGGCCCCGCCCTCGTCCTTCCGGCCGGTGGGGGCCCGGATCGAGGTCACCGGGGAGAGCAGCCTGGAGGCCGCGCGCCGGCTCACGGGAGAGGGGGACGGCACGCACGGCGTCCCCGCGGTGCTGAACTTCGCCTCCGCCCGCAACCCCGGCGGCGGCTACCTCAACGGCGCCCAGGCCCAGGAGGAGGCGCTGTGCCGGGCCTCCGCCCTGTACGTCTGCCTGCTGCGGGCGGCCGAGTTCTACGACCACCACCGGACGCACCGCGACCCGTTCTACACCGACCGGGTGATCCACTCGCCCGCCGTGCCCGTCTTCCGCGACGAGCGCGGCCGGCTCCTCGACGAGCCGTTCCCCGTCGGCTTCCTCACCTCGGCCGCGCCGAACGCCGGCGTGATCGTGCGGACCGCGCCGGAGCGCGCGGCCGAGCTGCCCCGCGCCCTGGAGGCCAGGGCGGAGCGGGTGCTGGAGACCGCCGTCGCCCACGGTTACCGGCGGCTGGTGCTGGGCGCCTGGGGCTGCGGGGTCTTCCGGAACGACCCCGCGCAGGTGGCGGCCGCGTTCCGGGCGCTGCTGGAGCCGGGCGGACGGTTCGCCGGGGCGTTCGAGCACGTGGTGTTCGGGATCCTGGACCGGACACGCGGGAGCGGGGTCCGCGCGGCGTTCGAGCGGGCCTTCGCGGACCTGGCGCAGGCCTCCCGGGGCACCCGGGGGCGGACCGGATGAGGATCAGTCCCAGCCGTACCGCTCGCGCAGCCGGTGACGCACCAGGTTGAACCGCATCCGGTCCAGGGCGCACGCCTCGCGGCGCATGCCGTCCTCGTGCAGCCGCAGCACCCGGTCGAGGGCGATCCACGAATCGCGGCCCGAGCGGTCCCACGGCCCGCTCCCGATCGGCACCCAGTCCCGGTCCCCGGTGCGCCGCCTGCTCGACAGCCGCACCGCGAGGAAGGTCCCGGCCGGTTCCCGCGCGACCACGAGGACCGGACGGTCCTTGCCCCGGCCGTCGTCCTCCTCGTAGGGGACCCAGGTCCAGACTATTTCCCCGGGGTCGGGGTCACCGTCGTGTTCGGGCGAGTACTCCGTGCGTACCCGCCCCACCCCGCCGGGCTCGGCCTCCGTGGTGGCGGTGGGGCCGAAGCGGCCGGGGGCGTCGTCAGTGCGGTGCTCGGTCACAGCCGTACCGTACGGGACCCCACCGGGACCGTGATCAACCGCCCCGGCCGGCAAGGGCGTCCCGCGGATCCCGGTGGCCGCGGCGTACGGAGCCCGGGGCGCGAGCGGCACACCGGGCACGTACGGCACACCGGGGAGGGGGTCACACGGCGCCGTGCACGCTCGCACCCGTGAGCTCCCTGCCCGAGACCATCCCGGCCTCGATCCGCACGAACACCCCGTCCCGCATCGGCATCCAGGAATCGGGGCCGGTCCGCAGCAGCCGCTCGTGCTCGACGGGATCGGTCACCACCGCGGCCCGGCCGGTGACCACCACGCTCCATCCCCCCCGGTGCCCGGCGTGGAACTCGTCGGCCTCGAAGGCCACCACGACCCCGTCGATCGCACGCACCAGGTCGGAGTCCCGCGAGGTGCACAGCAGCACGGAGGAGTCCGTGTCCAGGGAGAAGTTGACGGGCAGGACGGCGGGCAGTGCCTGGCGGGTGTACACGACGCGGCCGACCGGCACCCCTGCCAGCAGGCGCAGGCACTCCCGGCGTTCGAGTGCACGGAAACCATCGCTCTGGAACATCAGTCCATGGTCGGCGGCCGGTCCCGGCCGGGCTAGGGCCGGACGGCCCTGATGGGCCACCGGCCCTCCCCGGAAACGGCCGCCCGTGCGTGAGAACGGTACGAGGGGGTACTCCGGGGGCCGGTGGGGTCCGGCAGGGACGGCCGGGCCCTGCCGTCGCACTCCGTTCACGTTCGAATGGCCAGAAGGAAAGCCGGTGCCATGGGCAAGACCGCACTGATCGTCATCGACATGATCAACACCTACGACCACCCGGACGCCGAGCTGCTGATGCCGTCCGCGGAGTCGGTCGTACCGGTCATCTCGAGCCTGCTGCACCGGGCGCGGCAGCGGGACGCCCCGGTGATCTACGTCAATGACAACTTCGGGGAGTGGCGCTCGCACCACGGAGAGCTGCTCGACAAGGCGCTCGCCGGACCGCAGGCGCACCTCGTGGAACCACTGCGGCCGACCGACTCCTCGCTCTTCGTGGTCAAGGCCCGTCACTCGATCTTCTTCGAGACGCCGCTGCACTACCTCCTCCACCAGCAGGACGTCGACCGGCTCGTCCTGTGCGGCCAGGTGACGGAACAGTGCGTGCTGTACTCCGCGCTCGACGCCCACATCCGCCACCTCGACGTGGTGGTCCCCCGCGACGCCGTCGCCCACATCCACACCGACCTGGCGGACGCCGCCCTGCGGATGATGGAACGCAACATGAACGCACGCGTGTGCGACAGCGACGACCTGTGGGCGGAGTGACGGCGCGGGCCGTCCCCCCGGCACGGGACCGGGACGCCCGGCCCCGCGCGACACTGGCCGCATGGCGCGCATCCCGGACTCTTCGGCCGCTTCCTCCCCCTCCTCCCCGCGGCCCCTGCCCGCGGAGCTGCGCCCCTACCTGCGCGAGCTGCTCCACCGCACCCGCGCCGTCTGCGGCCCCCACCTGGTGAGTGCCCTCGCGGTCGGGTCCGTCGCGCTGGGGGACTACCGGCACGGGCGCAGCGACGTCGACGTCACGGTCGTGGTGGACCCGGCGCTGCCCGGCCGGGCGCTGCACGAGCTGGCCGGCGCGCTCGCCCACCCCGCACTGCCGTGTCCGGCGGCCGGTCTGGAACTGGTCGTCTACGACGCCGGCTTCGCGGCCCGCCCGTCGGACGAGGCCGGTTACCTGCTGGACCTCAACACCGGCGCGGCGCTGCCGGAGAAGGCGAGTCTCGACCCGGGGGAGTCCGCGCCCTTCTGGTACGTCATCGACCGCTCCATCGCCTTCCACGCGGGGCGTCCGCTGTTCGGCGGGCCGGCGCGGACGGTGATCGCCGAACCGTGCCGCGCCGCACTGCTCGTCGCGTTGCGCGCCTCCGTCCGCGAGCACGCCGACGGCGAGGGCCATCCGGCGGACAACCGGGTCCTCAACGGCTGCCGCTCCCTGGTGTTCTGCCGCACGGGCCGGTGGCTCCCCAAGCGGCGGGCGGGGGAGACGGTCGCCGCCACCGAAACCGACTTCCGGGACCTCGTCGAAGCAGCGGTGCACAGCTTCGAACGCCCGCGCGGATCCGCGCTCCCCCTCCCACCCGCCGGCGTGCGCGCCTTCCTGAACCGGGTGGCCGACCGCGTCGACGAGACCGCGGAGGCGGAGGCGACCGGGGAGACCTGGACGGCCGGGGAGGCCGGATAAGGGCGCGGCCCCGGGTCCCCGCGGGACGGCCGGCACGCCCGGCCGAGGCGCAGGTCCTGACCGCCCGTACCGACTCCCCGCGAGCGGAATCCGCCCCTGCGATCCGGGCGACGGATCGGGGCCCTCAAAGGGGTAGCCAACCCGTCGGGACGAGCGCGCCCGGGCACCCGCCGGTCGCCCGCCCGCGGCCGGCGAAAACCCCTCGACGGCAAGAGGAACAGCCGTCTACCCTTCGCCGTGCGGCATCGCGTGCCGGTCATCGACCGGATGAGGCATGGAGGCGCCGCGCATGCCCATGGAGGCATCGACCCGTGTCAGTCGAGTTCAACCACACCATCGTTCTCTCCCGCGACCGGGAGAAGTCCGCCCGTTTCCTCGCCCGGATCCTGGGGCTCGAGGTCGGCGCACCGTCCGGGATCTTCCTTCCGGTGACGACGGCCAACGGCGTCACCCTGGACTTCGCGACCGTCGACACCGACATCCCGTTGCAGCACTACGCGTTCCTCGTCTCCGAGGAGGAGTTCGCCCCCGTCCTCGGACGGCTCGTGGAGGACGGGATCCCCATCCAGGCCGATCCGCACGGCCGCCACCCGCGCCGCGTCAACCGCCACGACGGCGGCCACGGCGTGTACTTCACCGATCCGGCCGGACACGGTCTGGAAGTCATCACCCGCCCCTACGGGAGCGACCCCGACTCCCCGCTCAACGGCGTCACCGAGGAAGTCCCCGGAGCGGTCTGACCCGTCCGGGCGAGCGCCGGGGGACCGGTCCGGGCGGGCCGGGAGCTTGCCCACGCCCCCGGCCGGCCCGGACCGGCCCCGGCGCTCGCCCCGAGGCCCGTTCGGACGCCCGTTCAGACGACGGCGTCCGCGCGCAGGGCCGCGATGTCGGCGGGGGAGTGGCCGAGGTCCTCGAGGATGGACCCGGTGTGCTCGCCGACGGCGGGCACCGGGTCCATGCGCGGCGCGAGACCCGCGAGGTCGGCCGGGGGGAGCAGGGCCTCCACCGTCGCACCGGGGACCGCCACCTCGCGCCGGCGGTCGCGGGCGGTGAGGACCGGGTGGTCGAGGAAGGCGGCGACGTCGTTGACCCCGGCACAGGCGATGCCGAGCGCCTCCAGTTCCCCGAGGAGTTCCTCGGCGTCGGAGCGGGCGAAGCGCTCGGTGATCACGGCGTCGAGTTCCTCGCGGTGCGCCACGCGCGCGGAACCGGTCGCGAAGCGCGGATCGCCGGTCAGCTCGGGGCGGTCCAGGAACCCGCTGCACAGGGCCGCCCACTCGCGCTCGTTCTGGATGGAGAACAGCACCTCGCGGCCGTCCGCGGCCCGGTACGTCCCGTACGGGGCGATGGTGGCGTGCCGCGTGCCCAGGCGCGGGGGCTGGCTGCCGCCGTAGCGGGTGTAGTAGGCGGGCTGGCCCATCCACTCGGCCAGGGCCTCGAACAACGACACCTCCACGGGGTGGACGGTGCCGGCGGTCGCCCGGGTGTAGAGAGCGGTGAGGACCCCGCTGTACGCGTACATCCCGGCGGCGATGTCGGCCACCGAGATACCGGTGCGGGCGGTCCCCTCCGGTGTTCCGGTCAGCGACACCAGGCCCGTCTGGCACTGCACCAGCAGGTCGTACGCCTTGCGGTCGGCCCAGGGACCGCTCGTGCCGTAGCCGGAAACGGTGCACGGGATCAGGCGGGGGTGGCGCCGGGCGAGTTCGGCGGTGCCCAGACCCAGCCGGTCGGCCGCGCCCGGTGCCAGGTTCTGCACGAACACATCGGCCCCGGCGAGGAGCCGGTGCAGGATCTCGCGGCCCCGCGGATCCTTGAGGTTCAGGGTGAGGGACTCCTTGGAGCGGTTGAGCCACACGAAGTAGCTGGAGTGGCCGTGGACGGTCGTGTCGTAGCGGCGGGCTAAATCGCCCTCGCCCGGCCGCTCCACCTTGATCACCCGGGCCCCGAGGTCGGCGAGCTGCCGGGTGGCGTACGGGGCGGCCACGGCCTGTTCCAGACTGACCACCGTGACCCCGGACAGGGGGTGTCTGCGCACGTCCACGTCTTCCGCTCGCTTTCCGTTCGTCCTCCCGGACCGGCCCCGGCCGTCCACCGCCCCGTCCGCCCGATCAGTACAGCCGGTGCGAGCGGCCTGTCAACGGCCGCCTCCGGTCGGCCCGGCCCGCTCAGCCGCGTGTCCCGCGCGCCCGGGCGCGCGGGATCCCGGCGGGCGGCCTGCCGCGGGTGACGACGCGCGTGCCGCGGCCGTCGACGGCACGGCCCTGGAGCGAGCCGCATCCGCAACGGGTCCACAGCGTGCTGCCCGCGGCGGTGCCGTGCCGCGACAGCAGCCGGAACGGCTCGGCGTCGTCCGGCCATCCGCAGTACGGGCAGACGGCGCCGGTCGTTCCGGTGGTCGCGTGCGCGCCGGTCATGGTGGCTCCTCGGTTTCTCGGTGTGGGGCTCCCGGTACGACGTGGCCCGGTCGGCCACTGCCGCACACCAGGGTGCGCGGCACCTTCCGTACACGTCCAGGTTGACTTTCCGTACTCGACCGTGAAGCGTGAACTACATGATCGACCTGCGCCGACTGCACGTCCTCAGGGCGGTCGCCCACTACGGCACGGTCACCGCGGCCGCCCGCGCCCTGCACTTCACCCCGTCCGCCGCCTCCCAGCAGATCCGCCAGCTCGCCCGCGACCTGGGCGTCGACCTGCTGGAACGGCAGGGGCGCGGCGTACGGCTCTCCCCGGCCGCCGAGAGCCTGCTCGCGCACGCCGACGCCATCGAGACCCGCTGGGAACAGGCCGAACTGGATCTGCGGGCCGACCACGGAGCCCCCGCCGGACTGCTGTGGGTCACCGGGTTCCCGGTGGCGGTCTCGGTCCTGCTGGCCCCCGTGGCGGCACGGCTGAGCGCCCGTCATCCCCGGCTGAGGGTACGGATCCTGGAGGCGGAGGTGTCCGAGAGCTTCGACCTGCTCTTCGAGGGGGCCGTCGATCTGGCGGTCGTCGAGGCGACCCCGCTCAACCCGCCGCTGAGCGACGTGCGGTTCGACCAGCGGCCCCTGCTGGAGGATCCGTTCGACCTCGTGGTCCCCGAAGGGCACCCGTTGGCCGGACGCGGGCAAGTCGGCCTCGAGGAAGCGGCGCGCGAACCGTGGATCGCGCCGGTGCCGGAGAGCCCCTGCCGGACCCATGTGATGTCGGCCTGCGGCGCCGCCGGGTTCACCCCGGACGTCGTCCACCACGCCCGCGACTGGAACGTCACCGCCCATCTCGTGGCGCACGGGCTCGGCGTCGCCCTGATCCCGCGCCTGGCCCAGCTCCCCCCGCACCTGCCGATCACCCGCGTACGCTGCACCGGCGGCCCGCACCGCACCCTGCTGACCTGTACCCGAGGGGGCGGCCGTGCCCGCCCGGCGGTCGAGGCCGCGCTGCGGGAACTGCGGGAACTGGCGCCGACGGCCGTCGGTTGAGGACGGTCCCCGCATGAGGGCCCCCGTCCACCGCATGAGGGCCCCGTCGGCCGTGCCACCGGGCTCCTCGGCCCCGCGCCGCCGGCCCCGCCGCGCGAGGGAACCGCGCCCGCCCGGTCGGCCCGCTCCGGCGACGGGTCCCGGCGGGTGGGGCCGCGTCGGGCGGTGGGTGCTCCCCGCGACGGTCAGGGGGCGGTGCTGAGCCAGGGCATCGGGTCCATGTACTGCCCGTCGAGGAGGACCTCGAAGTGCAGGTGGGGGCCGGTCGACAGGCCGGTGGAGCCCACGAGTCCCACCGGGGTGCCGGCGGTCACGGTCCGGCCCGCGGTGACCTGGAGGGCCGACAGGTGGCTGTAGGTCGTCTCCAGCCGCTTGCCGTCGATCGTGCCGTGGTCGATCACCACACGGTTGCCGTACGCCGCGGTCATGGCCGCGAACGTCACCCGGCCGTCCCGCGTCGCGAACACCGGCGCTCCCTGGGGCGCGCCGAAGTCCACCCCCGTGTGGAGCTTGGTGACACCGGTGAGCGGGTGCTCGCGCGAGCCGAACGGCGAGGTGACGGGGAGCGCGCCCGCGGGCGGGACCAGGATGGCCGAGGCCTTCCGGTCCTCGGCCGCGTCGGGGTTCTGCCGCACGAGGGCCTCGTACCGCGGCAGCCGCTCCCTGACCTTCTCGAGGAACGGGCGCGCGGCGGCCGGCACGCGGCCCGCCCGCGCCACCTCGTCCGTCCCCGCCGTGTACGCGGCGAGGGTGAGGTCCACGAGGTTGCCGCTGACGGTCCCCTTCGTCCTGAGGCCGGTCACCTCCTCGGCGAGGGCGCAGTCGTACCGGCCGAGGGCCATGACGGCGTCCGCCGGATCGAGGGGCGAGGAACGGCCGTTGGCGTCGTCGTCCCGGCCCCAGGTCCGCCACTGGGCGTCGGTGAAGCGTGCGATTCCCTGCTGGGAAAGGCTGGCGGTGTCGTTGTCCCACCCGGACAGCTGGTCGATCTGGGCGGCGAGGAGGGAGGGGGTGACGACCTCACAGGCATCGGCGGCTTTGCGCAGCCAGGGGACGTAGGAGGCGTCGACGTTGCTGACGGACTTCGGTGCCGGGTCCGGCCCCTGGGACAGATCGGGGGAGAGCACACCGGTCAGGGCGAGGAACCCCGAGACCCCGACGATCACCACCATGGTGGACACCACGACCAGGGCCAGGGGGCCGGGGCCGCGGCGGCGTCGCGGACGGGTTCCGGAGGGAGCCGGCGTCGCCGACGGCGGCTCGCGGTCCGCAGACCGGTGGTCCGGCGGTCCGCCGGTGACGTCGCCCCGGGGCGGTGCGCTGACGGCCGGTTCGGCCGGGGCCGTGGGTGTGACCGGCTCCGGACGTCCCCCGGGCGGGCCCGGGGCCGTTCCGCCCCCCGCCGGCCCGTCCGCGGTCGCCGGGTGAACGGCCCCGACGCCCCTTCCGTCCCCGGTCACGTGTCGTGTCCGCTGTGCGAGGGTGCGGCGACCGGCCGCGATGACGGAGGGAAGTTCAGACTCACGTTCGGATGCTACGGGTGCCCTGACGAGACGTCACCGGCCGGCGAGGCAGGGAGGATTGCCCGAAAGGGCGGACCCGGTGTCCGGGAGAACGCGCGCGAGGGCCGCTCGGGGGCGGGTGTCTTCACGGCCGTGGACGGGCGGGGTCCGCGCCCGCCGCACCGCCGGGCTCCTCGCCACCGGGGTCCCGCGGCCCGGGTGCCCCGGCGCGCAGTCCGTCCATGACGATGTCCAGCAGCCGGGTGGCCCTGGGCCGCCAGTCCCCGGCGGGGTCGAGCTGCCACAGGCCGCCGATCGCGAGCACCAGGTCGTCCGCGGTCACCCCGGGCCGGATGGTCCCGGCCTCCTCGCAGGCGCGCAGCAGGAGTTCGGCCGCCTCGACCACGGGGTGCGGCCCCGGCTTCGCCGGGCCGCCCGGTGCTCCGGTCGCCTGCCTGATCGCGTCGGCCAGTCCCGCCTTGGTCATCGCGAACAGGGCCAGCCGGTCCATCCACGCGCGCAGGGCGCGGTCGGGCTCCCGGGTCTCCAGCAGTCGCGCCGCGCTGTCGGCCACCTGGCGCATCTCGTGCCGGTAGATCTCCAGGACGAGGTCCTCCCGGGTGGGGAAGTTCCGGTAGAGCGTGCCCTGGCCGAC
>NZ_LIRG01000034.1 GCF_001419695.1 Streptomyces prasinopilosus | reverse complement strand
CCCCTCCGCCTCCGCGGCGGCGTCCGGGGCGGCCCCGGACGCGGTCTCCGGCGTCTCCGAGGTGTCCGCGGCCTCGCCCGGCGCCCCCGGCTCGGCGTTCTCCGCGGTCTCCTCGGGCGGCTCCGTGCTCACAGCGTGCTCCAGTCGTGATCGGGATAACGGTGCACGGGCGCCGACACGTCGTCGAGCGCCCGGCAGATCTCGTCAGGAAGAGTAAGGGCCTCCACCGACAACGCCGCCGTGAGCTGCTGCGCGTTGCGCGCGCCGACGACGGGGGCGGTCACGCCCGGCCGGTCCCGCACCCACGCGAGAGCCACCTGGAGCGCGGTCACGGCGAGCCCGTCCGCCGCCGTCGTCACCGCGTCCACGATCCTGCTCGCCGTGTCGTCCAGATACGGCTCCACGAACGCCGCCATGTGCCCGGAGGCGCGCCGCGAGTCCGGCGGCACGGCGTCCCCCCGGTACTTGCCGGTCAGCACGCCCCGCCCGAGCGGGGACGAGGGGAGCAGCCCCACCCCGGTGTCGAGGGCGGCCGGCAGCACCTCCCGCTCCACGCCCCGCTGGAGCAGCGAGTACTCCATCTGGGTACTCGCGAGCCGGGCCCGCGAGCCGGGCGCGGCGAGCTGCCAGGTCGCCGCCCTGGCCAGCTGCCAGCCGCAGAAACCGGCCACGCCGGCATAGCGGGCCCGCCCGCTGGCGACGGCGATGTCCAGGGCCTGGAGCGTCTCCTCCAGCGGGGTGGCGGGATCGTAGGAGTGGAGGTGCCACACGTCGACGTGGTCGGTGCCCAGGCGCGCGAGCGAGGCGTCCAGCGCGGAGAGCAGATGACCGCGCGAACCGTCGACCCTGCGGTCCGGGTCCGCCACGCTGCCGGCCTTGGTCGAGATGACGAGGTCCCGGCGCGGCACCAGCCCGTCCATGAGCTGCCCGAGCAGGTACTCGGCCTCCCCGTCGCCGTACACGTCGGCGGTGTCGACGAGGTTCCCGCCCGCCTCCCAGAAGGTCCTCAAGAGGTCCGCGGCGTCGTGTTCGTCGGTGTCCCGACCCCAGGTCAGGGTTCCGAGGCCGATCCGGGACACGCGCAGGCCGGTACGGCCGAGATGCCTCTGCTCCATGAACGCCGAGATTACTGGCCGGACCTGGTGGTGCGGGTACCCGCGGACGACGGATTTCCCCAGGCACCGGGCGGGGAGCGGCCCCGTCCGGTGCCCGCCCGGCACGAAGACCGCGAGCGGCACCGCACCCCCGCGGCACCCCCGCGGTATAGGGTCTGCGCACACACGACGTTACTGATCGGTAAGGGGAGACGGCCATGCAGCTCGGGATCAACCTCGGCTACTGGGGTGCCGGAATGGACGCGGACAACCTCGCCGTGGCGCAGGAGGCCGACCGCCTCGGGTACGCGGTCTGCTGGGCGGCCGAGGCCTACGGCTCCGACGCCGCCACCGTGCTCACCTGGGTCGCCGCCCAGACCGAACGCATCGACGTGGGCTCGGCCATCTTCCAGATCCCGGCCCGCCAGCCCGCGATGACCGCGATGACGGCCGCCACCCTCGACTCCCTCTCCGGCGGCCGGTTCCGCCTCGGCCTCGGCGTCTCCGGCCCGCAGGTCTCCGAGGGCTGGTACGGCGTCAAGTTCGACAAGCCGCTCGCCCGGACCCGCGAGTACGTCGAGATCATCCGCAAGGCCATGACGCGCGAGCGCCTCACCCACGACGGCGAGCACTGGACGCTGCCCCTCCCCGGCGGCCCCGGCAAGCCCATCAAGCTCACCGTGCACCCGCAGCGCGAGCACATCCCCCTCTACATCGCCGCGATCGGCCCGAAGAACCTCGAGCAGACCGGTGAGATCGCCGACGGCGCCCTGCTGATCTTCCCCTCCGCCGAACACCTGGAGGACACCGCCGTCAGGCACCTGAGGGCGGGCCGGGAGAAGGCGGGCAAGACCCTCGACGGCTTCGACGTCTGCCCCACCGTGCCCCTCGCCGTCGGGGACGACAAGGACGTCACGGCCCTCGCCGACACCTTCCGCCCCTACACCGCGCTGTACGTCGGCGGCATGGGGAGCCGCAGGCAGAACTTCTACAACCAGCTCGCCGGGCGCATGGGCTACGAGCGGGAGGCCGCCGAGATCCAGGACAAGTACCTGTCCGGTGACAAGCAGGGCGCCGCCGCGGCCGTACCGCACGACCTGATCGACTCCACGACGCTCCTCGGCTCCGTGGACCGCATCGCGGACCGGATGAAGGCCTACGCGGCCGCCGGGGTCACCACCCTCACCCTCGCCCCGGCCGGGTTCACCCTCGACGAGCGGCTCGCGTCGCTGCGCGCCGGCACCGAGGCCCTGGAACGCGCCGGCCTCGCATAGGGCCGTCCGCGGGCCGCCCGAGGAGGGCGGCCCGCGGGGAGTTCCGCGGCCGTGGCGGGGGCTCGGGGGTCCTCCCCGCCACGGCCGTCACCCGCACAACGCGCGGCGGCCCCCGCGGTTACGCCCCGGCGGCCCCGCGTCCGCCCCCCGTTCGGCGCAGTCGCCGGCCCTTCCTGTTGCCGCGCGCCCCTCCCCGCACTTGACTCCTTCTCTGCGGACCACTTCGGACCGCGCAACCGCGGACGTGCGGAGTCCTCGCGGAGAGGGGCCCATGATGCTTTCGGCCAGGAGCCTGTTCCAGGAGATCCTCGACCACGACGATTCCTTCGCGCTGTTCTGTTCCATCGCCTCCGGCGGCGAGTCCCAGGGCGGCTGGGAGAACGCCCGGATCGCCGCCCTGGTCCCCGAGTCGCAGCGCGCGCTCGCTCCCAGGATCGCCCGGCACGGAGCCGACGAGGACAAGCACGGCCGCATCTTCGACGCACTGATGAGGAAGCGCGGTGTGCGGCCCGTCCCCGTCCCGCCCGAGACCGACTACACGATGCTCCTCGAGCGCGGCGGCATCGGCCTGGCGCACGACCGGCTCAGGCGCGACGAACCGCTCACCGTCGAGGACGTCGTCACCTACCTCGCCCACAGCCGGGTCACCGAACAGCGCGCCTCCGAGCAGATGGGACTGCTCCGCAAGCACTTCTCCGGCCACCCCGAACTGGGCCGCGCGGTCAGGATGATCTCCGACGACGAGGACAACCACCTCGCCTACTGCCACGAGGAGCTCCTGCGCCTCGCCCGCGCCGGACACGGCCGCGCCGTCCGGCGCGCCCTGCGCGCGAGCGCGCTCGCCGAGATCCGCGTCCACCGGGACGTCAGCCTCGCGGTGATGGAGCGGATGGGCCGCATCCTCGGCTGGTCCGGAGCCAGGGCGGCACTCCTGGCGGCCGGCATCCACGCGGCGTACGTCTACGAGCGCCTCGGCGGCTGGCGCCGCATGGTCTCGCTGAGGATGCCGGACCGCCGCGACGCCCTGGGCGGCCCGGCGAGCACGGCCCCCGAGTTCACCTGAGCCACGGACGGCACCGCGGGGGCCGGGGCGCCGGGGGCGACCGGCTCGCGGGCCGCCCCTCCGGCCCGCCGCCCGCTACATCCAGCCGCGCCGCCTGAACATCCGGTACAGCAGCACCTCCAGCACGACCATCAGCAGGATCACCATCGGATAGGACCATTCCCAGCGCAGTTCCGGCATGTGCTCGAAGTTCATGCCGTAGATGCCCGCGACCATCGTGGGCACCACGGCCATGGCGGCCCATGCGGAGATCTTCCGCATGTCGTCGTTCTGCTGGACGCTCACCTGGGCCAGGTGGGCCGAGAGGATGTCCGAGACCAGCCGGTCCAGGTTCTCCACGGACTCGTTCACGCGCATGAGGTGGTCGTGCACGTCGCGGAAGAAGGGCCGTGCCTTCTTGGACACGAAGGGCACCGGCGCACCGGACGTGTCCGCCCCGGTGAGCCGTGCCATCGGCTGCGTCAGCGGCCCGGTCGCCCGGCGGAACTCCAGGATCTGCCGCTTGAAGGTGTAGATCCGGGACGCCGTGTGCTGCGTCCCGCCCCCGTCCGGGCTGAAGACATCCGTCTCCAGTTCCTCCAGGTCGGTCTGCAGCTCGGTCGCCACGTGGAGGTAGTGGTCGACGGCGGCGTCGGCGATCGCGTACACCACCGACGTCGCCCCCTTGCCCAGCAGGTCCGGTTCGTGCTCCAGACGGTTCCGCACGGCGTTCAGCGGGGAGCCCCCGCCGTGCCGGACAGTCACCACGAACGCGTCCCCCAGGAAGATCATGATCTCGCCGGTGGACACGGTGTCGCTGTCCGGCTCGTAGGCGACCGGCTTGAGGACCATGAACAGCGAGTCGTCGTACACCTCCAGCTTGGGCCGCTGGTGTGCCTTCAGGGCGTCCTCGACCGCCAGCGGATGCAGCCCGAACTCCTGCGTGACCAGGTCGAACTCGTCCGCCGTCGGCTCGTGCAGCCCGATCCAGACGAAACCCCCCGACGCCCGCGCCTGCTCCAGCGCGTCGGAGAAGTCACGGGGCCCCTCCGTCCGGCGTCCCTCCCGGTACACGGCACAGTCGACGATCATGCAGCGCACCTTCCCCGCACCGGCCGGACGACACATCCGGCGGCGCGGCGGACCGCGCGCGGTGCGACGCGCCGGGCCGTACCCCCGTGCGTGCGCCTACCCTGGGCCGCATGCCCACGCTGCTCCTGGTCCGGCACGGACGATCCACCGCCAACACCGAGGGACTGCTCGCCGGCCGGACGCCCGGCGTCGCCCTCGACGAACGCGGGGCCGCGCAGGCCGCCGCCCTGCCCGGACGGCTCGCCGCCCTGCCCCTCTCCGAGGTCGTCTCCAGCCCCCTCCAGCGCTGTCAGGAGACGATCCGGCCGCTCCTGGACGCCCGGCCCGGCCTCACCGCCCGCACCGACGACCGCATCGGGGAGTGCGACTACGGCGACTGGACGGGCCGCAAGCTCGCCGAGCTGAAGGACGAGCCCCTCATGGAGGTCGTCCAGGCCCATCCGTCGGCCGCCGCCTTCCCCGGCGGGGAGTCCATGCGCGCGATGCAGACGCGCGCCGCCGAGGCGGTGCGCGAGTGGAACGCGCGCGTGGAGCGTGATCACGGCGCTGACGCGGTCTACCTCATGTGTTCGCACGGGGACATCATCAAGTCCCTCGTCGCCGAGGCACTCGGACTCCACCTGGACCTCTTCCAGCGGATCTCCGTCGAACCGTGTTCCGTCACCGCGATCCGGTACACGCGGCTGCGCCCCTTCCTGGTGCGGCTCGGCGACACCGGCGACTTCGCCGCCCTGGCACCGCGCGAGGAGACACCCTCCGACGAGGCACCGGTGGGGGGCGGCGCGGGCGCACCGTGATCGTCGGCCGCAGTAGGGTGAAGCCGACGCGGCAGCGCCGTGGATACAGGTACCCACCACTCTCGATGGAGTCAGGACGTGTCCCGTCAGGTGTTCCTCTACGACCGACCGGAACGTTTCGTGGCCGGTACGGTCGGGCTTCCAGGGCGCCGTACGTTCTTCCTCCAGGCCTCAGCCGGCTCCCGGGTGACCAGCGTGGCCCTGGAGAAGACCCAGGTCGCCGCACTCGCCGAACGCATGGACGAACTGCTCGACGAGGTCGTGCGCCGTAGCGGGGGCAGCGCCGCCGTGCCCGCCGTGGCACCCGCCGAGATCGCCGACACCGCCCCGCTGGACGCCCCCGTGGAGGAGGAGTTCCGCGTCGGCACCATGGCGCTCGCCTGGGACGGCGAGGAGGAGTGCATGATCGTCGAGGCGCAGGCACTCGTCGAACTGGACGCCGAATCGGAGGAGGACCTCGCCGAGGCGGAGGAGCGGATGCTCCAGGACGAGGAGAACGGGCCCCCGATGCTCAGGGTCCGGCTCACCGGCGTCCAGGCCCGCGCCTTCGCCAAGCGCGCCCTCGACGTCGTCAACGCGGGCCGGCCGCCGTGCCCGCTGTGCAGCCTCCCCCTCGACCCGGAAGGACACGTGTGTCCGCGCCAGAACGGATACCGACGCGGAGCGTGACCACCGCAGACCCCACCGCCGCGGTACTGCTCGCCCAGGGCGAACTGACCGTGCGCGGACGCATCCGTGAGGCGTCGAACGCGGCGCTGTACTGCACCGTGACCCACGAGGGCCGCGAAGCCGCCTGCATCTACAAGCCCGTCGCGGGGGAGCGCCCCCTGTGGGACTTCCCGGACGGGACGCTCGCCGGGCGCGAGGTCGCGGCGTACCTGGTCTCCGAGGCGACCGGCTGGGGACTGGTGCCGCCCACCGTGCTGCGGGACGGCCCGCACGGCGAGGGCATGTGCCAGCTGTGGGTCGAGACCGCCCCGGACAGCGAACTCCTCGCCCTGGTCGACGGGGAGGAACCCGGACCCGGCTGGAAGGCGATCGGGTTCGCCGAGGTCGGCGGGGGACGCACCGCGCTGCTCGTGCACGCCGACGACGAGCGGCTGCGGCGGCTGGCCGTGCTCGACGCGGTGATCAACAATGCCGACCGCAAGGGCGGGCACCTCCTGCCCGCCCCGGACGGCCGCCTCCACGGCATCGACCACGGCGTCACCTTCCACGTCGAGGACAAGCTGCGCACCCTGCTGTGGGGCTGGGCGGGGGAGCCCCTGACCGGGGAGGCGCGCGAGGTCCTCGAGGCGCTCGGGAAGGCCCTCGCCGAGGGCGGCCCGCTGGCCGCCTCACTGGCCCCGCTGATCACCCCCGCCGAGATCGAGGCCACGCGCGCGCGGGTGGCCTCCCTCCTCGCCTCCGGCCTCCACCCCGAGCCCGGCGGGGACTGGCCGGCGATCCCCTGGCCGCCGGTCTGACCGACGCCCGGGGTCGGCCCCGCGCCCGGCGGTCCGGCCCCCGCCCGCCGGTTCGGCGCGCGCCCGCCGGTCCGGCGTGCGTCCGGTGCTTCGATCCGCGTCCGGTGATCTGCCCCCGCCCGGCGGTCCGGCCGCCGCCCGCGCGTCACCTGCACGTTCGGCGGTGACGTGCAAGAGCGTCTTCCCGGCCGTCGGGCCCGCTCCGGTTCGTCTCCTGGACCATGGTCCGGTTACGCTCATGACATGCATGCCTGGCCCGCTTCCGAGGTCCCCGCCCTGCCCGGTCAGGGACGCGACCTGAGGATTCACGACACCGCGACCGGAGGTTCGATCACACTCGACCCCGGCCCCGTAGCCCGTATCTACGTCTGCGGCATCACCCCGTACGACGCCACCCACATCGGACACGCGGCGACGTACAACGCGTTCGACCTCGTGCAGCGCGTGTGGCTCGACACCAAGCGGCAGGTTCACTACGTCCAGAACGTCACCGACGTCGACGACCCGCTGCTGGAGCGGGCCGAACGGGACGGCGTCGACTGGGCCGCCCTCGCCGAGCAGGAGACCCAGCTCTTCCGGGAGGACATGACGGCCCTGCGGATGCTGCCGCCGCGTCAGTACATAGGCGCCGTGGAGGCGATCCCCGGCATCGTCCCGCTCGTCGAACGGCTGCGCGACCTCGGTGCCGCGTACGAACTCGAGGGCGACACCTACTTCTCGGTCGAGGCCGACCCTCACTTCGGGCAGGTCTCGCACCTCGACGCGGCCGCCATGCGGCTGCTGTCCGCCGAACGCGGCGGCGACCCGGACCGTCCGGGCAAGAAGAACCCCCTCGACCCGATGCTCTGGTCGGCCGCCCGCGAGGGCGAGCCCAGCTGGGACGGCGGGTCGCTGGGCCGGGGCCGTCCGGGCTGGCACATCGAGTGCGTGGCCATCGCCCTCGACCACCTGGGCATGGGCTTCGACGTCCAGGGCGGCGGCTCCGACCTGGTCTTCCCGCACCACGAGATGGGCGCCTCGCACGCCCAGGTGCTCACCGGCGAGTTCCCCATGGCCAAGGCGTACGTCCACGCGGGGATGGTCGCCCTGCACGGCGAGAAGATGTCCAAGTCCAAGGGCAACCTGGTCTTCGTGTCCCGGCTGCGGCGCGACGGCGTGGACCCGGCGGCGATCCGACTGGCACTGCTCGCCCACCACTACCGCGCCGACTGGGAATGGACCGACCGGGTCCTCCAGGACGCCGTGACGCGGCTCGGGCACTGGCGGGCCGCCGTCTCCCGCCCCGACGGCCCGTCCGCCGAGGCACTGGTGGACGAGATCCGCGAAGCCCTGGCCAACGACCTGGACGCTCCGGCGGCGCTGGCCGCCGTCGACCGCTGGGCCGTGACCCAGGAACAGCAGGGGGGCACGGACGCGAGCGCGCCCGGGGTCGTCTCCCGGGCCGTGGACGCCCTGCTCGGCGTGGCGCTGTAGGCGGCAGGCGACACGGTGGGGCGCCCCGTCCACCGACGGGGCGCCCCACCGCCGCACGTTCTCCGGTCTTCCCGGCCCTTCGGGGACCCGCTAGTCCTCCGAGGAATCCTCGCCGTCCGCGTCCGGTTTCGGCGGCTTCGGCGGGCGGGGCCGGCTGCCCGGGGCGTCCCGCCGGAACGACGGGCCGTCCCCGCCGTCGGCCGTGGCGTGCCCGCCGGGCTGCGGCGGGCCGGACCCGCCGTCGCGGCGGCGCAGATAGCGCTCGAACTCGCGGGCGATCGCCTCGCCCGACGCCTCCGGCAGCTCGGCCGTGTCCCGGGCCTCCTCCAGCGACTGGACGTACTCGGCGACCTCGCTGTCCTCCGCGGCCAGCTGGTCCACGCCCACCTGCCACGCGCGCGCGTCCTCGGCCAGTTCGCCCAGCGGGATGCGCACGTCGATCAGGTCCTCCAGCCGGTTCAGGAGGGCGAGCGTCGCCTTCGGGTTCGGCGGCTGCGACACGTAGTGCGGGACCGCCGCCCACAGCGACACCGCCGGGACGCCCGCGTGCGTGCACGCCTCCTGGAGAATGCCCACGATCCCCGTGGGACCCTCGTACTTGGTCTCCTCCAGGTCCATGCGGCGGGCCAGGTCCGGATCGGACGTGGTCCCGCTGATCGGGACCGGACGGGTGTGCGGGGTGTCGCCCAGCAGGGCGCCCAGGACGACCACCAGCTCCACCCCGAGTTCGTGGGCGAAGCCCAGCAGCTCGTTGCAGAACGAACGCCAGCGCATGGACGGTTCGATCCCGCGGACCAGTACCAGGTCGCGCGGCTTGTCGCCCCCGACCCGGACCACCGACAACCGCGTCGTGGGCCACGTGATCTTCCGCACGCCGCCGTCCATGAACACCGTGGGCCGGTTGACCTGGAAGTCGTAGTAGTCCTCGGCGTCCAGCGCCGCGAACACCTCGCCCTTCCACTCCCTGTCCAGATGCGCGACCGCGGTGGAGGCGGCGTCGCCGGCATCGTTCCAGCCCTCGAACGCGGCCACCATGACCGGGTCGATCAGCTCGGGAACCCCCTCGAGCTCGATCACCCAGTGCCTCCTTCCGACGTACCCTCACGTACGCCCCAACCTTACGGCGTGCCGGGGGAGCGTCCGCAGCACCCTCGCAGGGGGAATGCCCCAACACTGCCCCGGCGGGAGCCGGGAAACACCCCGCGCCGACCGGAGCCGTCCGGGAGCGCGGCCCGCTCGCCGCACGGGCGGCGGGCCCCCGTCCCCCGCCGGCGGTCCGGGACCCGGTGCGTCCGGTTCCCGCGCGCCGGGCGGCACGGCCCCGGCGGCAGCCGCGGCCGGCCCCGGCACCCGGCGCACGGCGGGGCGCTCCGGGGCCGCGTGCCGTCCCGGCGGAAGCCCGCGGCGCCACCCGGTGCTCCGGCACGGTGCGCGCCCCGCCTCCCGCGGGGAGGCGGGTGACGGCCCCTCAGCCGGAAGGGGCGGCTCCCCACCGGCCCGCGGAGCCGGTGGGGAGCCGCCCCTTCGCGCCACCGCCCCCGTACCGCAGGGAGGACCGCTCCCGTGCGGGCGGGCCCGGCGAGCGCGCGGTCACTTCCCGTCGAGCAGGTCCTGGACCTGTGCGCGCACCTCGTCCGTGGCCAGTCCCCGGATCGTCAGCGTCGTACGGCGGCGCAGCACGTCGTCCGCCGTCTCGGCCCACTCGTGGTCCCGGGCCCAGACGACCTGCGCCCAGATCTCCGGTGCGTCCGGGTGGACGCGCCGGGCCAGCGCCGGATCGTCGTTGGCCAGCCGGGCGATGTCGAAGGCCAGCGAACCGTAGTGGGTGGCCAGGTGCCGGGCGGTGTCCGCCGCCATGCGCGGGCCGGGCGCGGGGTTGTCCACCAGCAGGCGGTGGGCGACCGCGCGCGGGTTGGCGACGCCCGGCAGCGGCAGCTTGCTCGGCAGCGAGCCGACGGGCTCGAAGTCGTCGCCCAGCGGGTGGCCGGGCAGTTCCTGGAGCTTGCGCATCACCGTGCGGCCGATGTGGCGGAAGGTGGTCCACTTGCCGCCCGCGACGGAGAGCATCCCGCCGCGGCCCTCGCTGACGACCGTCTCGCGCTTGGCCTTCGCGGTGTCCCCGGGACCGCCCGGCAGCACCCGCAGGCCGGCGAAGGAATACGTGATCAGATCGCGGTCCAGCTGCTGGTCGCGGATGGAGAACGCGGCCTCGTCGAGTATCTGGGCGGTGTCCCTCTCGGTGACCGCGACGTCCGCCGGATCGCCCTCGAACTCCTCGTCGGTCGTGCCGAGCAGCAGCATGTCCTCCCAGGGGAGGGCGAAGGTGATGCGGTACTTGTCGATCGGCGTGGCCAGCGCGGCCCGCCAGGGGGCGGTCCGCTTCAGGACCAGGTGCGCGCCCTTGGACAGGCGGATGGACGGCGCCGCCTTCGGGTCCTCCATCCGGCGCAGGTGATCCACCCAGGGCCCGGTCGCGTTCAGCACCAGACGGGCGTCGATGCCGAACTCGTCGCCCGACAGCCGGTCGCGCAGCTCGGCACCGGTCACCCGGCCCCGGGTGAACCGCAGACCGGTCACCTCGGCGTGGTTGAGGACCACCGCGCCCGACTCGGCCGCCGCGCGGACCGTCATCAGCGCCATCCGCGCGTCGTTCATCTGGTCGTCGCCGTACACGGCCACGGCCTTGAGGTTGTCCGTGCGCAGCTCCGGCACGTCCCGCGCGGCCTTGGCGGGGGAGAGCAGGTGGCCCACCCCGTCACCGAAGGCCGACAGGGCCGAGTACGCGAAGACACCCGCTCCGAGCTTCGCCGCGCCGTGCGGCCCGCCCTTGTACACGGGGAGGTAGAACGTGAGCGGGTTCGCCAGGTGGGGGGCCACCTGGCGGGAGACCGCACGGCGCTCGAAGTGGTTCTCCGCCACCAGCTTCACCGCGCCGGTCTGCAGGTAGCGCAGACCGCCGTGGAGCAGCTTGGAGGAGGCGGAGGAGGTGGCGCCGGCGAAGTCGCCGGCGTCGACCAGAGCCACCCTGAGGCCGGACTGCGCGGCGTGCCAGGCGGTGGAGATGCCCAGGATGCCGCCGCCGATCACGAGAAGGTCGTACGACGCCTTGGAGAGCTGCTCCCTGGTCTCGGCCCGGCTCGGGTTCGAGCTGGAAGCCGGGTGCGTCCCCAGGGCAGGCACGGACTGCAGGGTGGGCTGAGTGGTCATGGCGGGTCGTGCTCCTCGTCAGTCTTCGTCCTCGAGCCAGCCCATGGTCCGCTCGACGGCCTTGAGCCAGCTCTTGTACTCACGGTCGCGGACCTCCGCGTCCATGCGGGGGGTCCACTCGGCGGCCCGGCGCCAGTTGGCGCGCAGGTCGTCCGTGCTGTTCCAGAAGCCCACGGCCAGGCCGGCGGCGTAGGCGGCACCGAGGCAGGTGGTCTCGGCGACCATGGGGCGCACCACGGGCGCGTCCAGGAAGTCCGAGAGCGTCTGCATCAGCAGGTTGTTGGAGGTCATGCCGCCGTCGACCTTGAGGGCGGCCAGTTCGACGCCGGAATCCTTCGTCATGGCGTCGGCGATCTCCCGCGTCTGCCAGGCAGTGGCCTCCAGGACGGCGCGCGCGAGGTGCGCCTTGGTGACGTACCGGGTCAGGCCGGCGATCACACCGCGGGCGTCGGAACGCCAGTACGGGGCGAACAGGCCGGAGAAGGCCGGCACGAAGTAGGCGCCGCCGTTGTCCTCGACCGAGAGCGCGAGGGTCTCGATCTCGGCGGCGGTGGAGACCAGGCCCATCTGGTCGCGCATCCACTGCACCAGCGCACCGGTGACGGCGATGGAGCCCTCGAGGGCGTAGACCGGCTTCTGGTCGCCGATCTGGTAGCCGACGGTGGTCAGCAGCCCGCTGTAGGAGTTGATGATCTTGTCGCCGGTGTTCATCACCATGAAGGTGCCGGTGCCGTACGTCGACTTGGTCTCGCCCTCGGCGAAACAGGTCTGGCCGAAAAGGGCCGCCTGCTGGTCGCCGAGCGCGGAGGCGACCGGGATGCCGCCCAGCAGGTCGCCCAGGGCGCCGCCCTTGATCTCGCCGTAGACCTCGGCGGAGGAGCGGATCTCGGGCAGCATCGCCGTCGGGACGCCGATGGACTCGGCGATTCTCTCGTCCCACCGCATGGTGTGCAGGTTCATCAGCATGGTGCGGGAGGCGTTGGTGACGTCGGTGACGTGCTTGCCGCCCTCCGCGCCGCCGGTCAGGTTCCAGATGACCCATGTGTCCATGGTGCCGAAGAGGATGTCGCCCGCCTCGGCGCGCTCCTTGAGCCCTTCGACGTTGTCGAGCAGCCAGCGGGCCTTGGGCCCGGCGAAGTAGGAGGCGAGGGGGAGGCCCGTCTCGCGGCGGAAACGGTCCTGCCCCACGTTGCGGCCGAGCTCGCGGCACAGGGCGTCGGTGCGGGTGTCCTGCCAGACGATGGCGTTGTGGACCGGCTCCCCGGTGTGCCTGTCCCACAGCACGGTGGTCTCGCGCTGGTTGGTGATCCCGATGGCCTTGATGTCGTCCCGGGTGATGCCGGCCTTCTCGACGGCTCCGGCGACGACCTCCTGGACGTTGGTCCAGATCTCGGCGGCGTCGTGTTCGACCCAGCCCGGCTTGGGGAAGATCTGCTCGTGTTCCTTCTGGTCGACGGCGACGATGCGGCCGTCGCGGTCGAAGACGATGCAGCGCGACGAGGTCGTGCCCTGGTCGATGGCGGCGATGAACGGACCGTGGCCGTGGGAGGCGATGCCGGCGGAGTGGTCGTCGGTCACTGTGTGCTCCTGGAGGTTCCTTGGTTACGGGGCTGTACGTACGGCGCTTCTACAAGACTCGGGGTTCCCCGGCAGCGGGGTCGTCCTCAGGCGAAGGCGAGGTTGTAGACGCCCGCCGCGAGGGCACTGCCGATCAGCGGACCGACCACCGGGACCCACGCGTAGGTCCAGTCGGAACCGCCCTTGTTGGGCAGCGGCAGGAGGGCGTGCACGATGCGCGGGCCGAGGTCGCGGGCGGGGTTGATCGCGTAGCCGGTCGGCCCGCCGAGGGAGAGGCCGATGGAGACGACCACGAGGGCGGTGATCAGGCCGCCCAGCGCGCCGAGGCCGTTGCCGGCGTCGTTCAGGCCCTGGGTGAGCACGGCGATGATCAGCACGAAGGTGCCGACGATCTCCGTGGCGAGGTTCTGGGCCGGGTTGCGGATCTCCGGGCCGGTGGAGAAGACGCCGAGCACCGGGCCGGCGCCCTTCTCCCGGGCCTCGACCGCCTTGGTGTCGGCGGCCCGCGCGCTCAGGTCGCCGACGACCTCCTCGTCGGTGAGGTGCGCCCGGAACTGGCCGTAGTAGGCCACCCAGACCAGCGCCGCGCCGATCATCGCGCCCAGGAACTCTCCGGCGAAGTAGACCGGAACGTTGCTCCAGTCGCCGTCCTTGATCGCGAGCCCCACGGTCACGGCCGGGTTGAGGTGGGCTCCGGACAGCGGAGCGGAGATGTACACCGCCGTCATGACGGCGAAGCCCCACCCGAGGGCGATGGCGAGCCAGCCGGCGCCTCGGGCCTTGGAGGCCTTCAGGGTCACGGCGGCGCACACACCGCCGCCGAGCAGGATGAGTATGGCGGTACCTATGGTCTCGCCGATGAAGATGTCGGAGCTGGACACCCGCGACTCCTTTGTCCTTCGTCCAGGGAAGCCGACCCCCGGGTCCCACCGGGGATTGGCGCTCTCCGTGGAGAGAGCGGTGCCGGCCCTTGCCACACCCTAACGCGTATTGCCGTCAAGTGTTCGACAATGCCGACCGATGGACGGGAGTCTTTCCCCGCCCTCACCTGCGCGTCAAGGGTTTGGTCGTCGAAAGCGCGATCGTTATCGGTTGCCCCGAGATGTCGATCTTCGGAACGGGCCCGCGGGGGCGCGTCCGGCCCTCCGCCGCGGAGCGCGACGACGGCCGGAGCGCCGTGCGGCGTCCCGGCCGGGAGGGGGGTGCGGGTGCGGGTGCGGGGTGTCCGTCGCGCGGGCGCCGGCCGTCACCCGGCCGGGAACCGCCCGCGGTCCACACGCGCCCCGCCGGCGGGTCCGGACCCTGGTCAGAAGCGCCGGGCGCCCAGGTCCCGCGACACCGCGCGGGCGCAGTCCCGGACCGCCGCGATCAGCTCGGGGCGCAGCTCGCCGTCCTGCCGCAGCCGCTCCACCGCGCCCGTGACGCCGACCGCGCCGACCGGCATGCGCCGCCGGTCGTGGACGGGGGCCGCGATCGAGGCCACGCCCTCCCAGGTCTCCTCGACGTCCGCCGCGTACCCGCGCGCGCGGGTGACGTCGAGGATCCGCTCGAAGGCGTCCGCGTCGCACACCGTGCGGTCGGTGAACGCCGTGCGGTCGGCCTCCAGGGCCTCGCTGTGGGCCACCGGGTCGTAGGCCGCCAGCACCTTGCCCAGGGCCGTGGAGTGCAGCGGCTGCATGGCCCCCACCTCCAGGACCTGACGGCTGTCGTCGGGCCGGAACACGTGGTGCACGATCAGCACGCCCCGCTGGTGCAGCACCCCCAGGTAGACGCTCTCCCCGCTGGAGCGGGCCAGGTCGTCCGTCCACACCAGGGCGCGGGCCCGCAGCTCGTGCACGTCGAGGTAGGTGGTCCCCAGGCGCAGCAGCTCCGCGCCCAGCTGGTAGCGCCCGGAGGCCTCGTCCTGCTCCACGAAGCCCACCTGCTGGAGGGTGCGCAGGATGCCGTGGGCCGTCCCCTTGGCCAGGTCCAGCGACGAGGCGATGTCCGACAGGCCGAGCCGCCGCTCGCCGCCCGCCAGCAGGCGCAGCATCGCCGCCGCCCGTTCGAGCGACTGGATGTTCCGTGTCATCGCCGTGCTGCCTCCGTCCCCTTCGACCGCCGCCCCGCGACGCCACCTCTGTTCGGCAATGCCGAACACTACCGCTCGATGCCGACCTCTCGCCAACGTTCCGCCGTCATCGGCCGAGAACCGCGGTGCCGTCCGGCACGTCACCCGTACGCGGACGTCGGGACCCGGCCATCATGGTCCGGCTTGTGGACGGGCCGGACACCGGGGAGCGATACCGGGCTAGTCTGACGGCGTGCCCTGTCCGGGAAGCTCCACCGGGGAGCGTTCCGGGCAGCCGCAAAGCCGACAGCCGTCGCACGTGAGGGAGCCCCTTCCATGGCCTCGTTGCCGCTGACCCCTTCCCCCGACAGCCGGACCCGCGTGTCCGCGCTCCGAGAGGCCCTCGCCACCCGCGTGGTGGTCGCCGACGGAGCGATGGGCACCATGCTCCAGGCGCAGGACCCCACCCTCGAGGACTTCGAGAACCTCGAGGGCTGCAACGAGATCCTGAACCTGACACGCCCGGACATCGTCCGTTCGGTCCACTCGGAGTACTTCGACGCGGGCGTCGACTGCGTCGAGACCAACACCTTCGGCGCCAACCACAGCGCCGCCTCCGAGTACGACATCGCCGACCGGGTGCACGAACTCTCCGAGGCCGGCGCCCGCATCGCCCGCGAGGTCGCCGACGAGCACGCCGCCCGGGACGGCCGCACCCGCTGGGTGCTCGGCTCGATCGGCCCCGGCACCAAGCTGCCGACCCTCGGCCACATCGGCTACGGCACGATCCGCGACGGCTACCAGGCCAACGCCGAGGGACTGCTCGCGGGCGGCGCCGACGCGCTGATCGTCGAGACCACCCAGGACCTCCTCCAGACCAAGGCCTCGATCCTCGGCGCCCGC
>NZ_LIRG01000339.1 GCF_001419695.1 Streptomyces prasinopilosus | reverse complement strand
CCGGTGCGGGCACTTCCCCCGGCGGCGGACCCGTCCGGCGTCCCGCACCGGACGACGACCGGGACCCCCGTGCGTCCCGGGGGAGCGCCGGTCCTGCCGGAGCGGAGCAACGGCCTTGCCCCCGGGCGCCCCGCCGCGCCCCGGCCGGGACGCGCGACCGGAGCGCGGGTCTCCCGCCCCGCGTCCACGTGACCCGTGCCGCAGCCGAAAAGGGAGCGGAGGCCCGGGGTCCGCCGGAAGGCGGCATTAAGAACGCGTAAAGACTGCCGGGTTCCGGCAATGTGCCGGTGCCGGGCCGCATGGGAGCATGCGGGGGCGGGAGATCATCGAGTGAAAGCGGGGCCCGGATGGACTGGTTCGTGGGTCTCGGTATCGCGGGACTGGTCCTGCTGCTGCTCTCGCTGATCTTCGACGGGGTCCTGGAGGGCTTGTTCGGCGGCGTGCTGGACGGGCTGTTCGACGGGTTCCTCTCGCTGCCGGTCATCGCCGGCTTCGTGTCCATGCTCGGCTTCGGCGGGGCGATCGTCCTCGGTACGACGGATCTGGGGGCCCCCGGAGCGACGGCGGCCGGTGCCGCGGCCGGTACCGCCGCGGGCTGGCTGACCTGGAAGCTCAGTCGCGCCCTCATGCGGGACCAGACCGCTGCCGCCCCGCGCGGCGGCGATCTCGTCGGCACCTCCGGCTCCGTGGTGACCGCCATCCCGGCCGAGGGGTACGGCGAGGTGCTGGTGTACCTCGCCGGACAGCCGCTGAAGCTGGCCGCGAGGAGTTCGGGACCCGTCGCGCGGGGCGCCGAGGTCTGGGTGGAGTCCGCGCTGTCCGCGACATCGGTGGCGGTCCGGCCGGTCGAGCGCTGACCGGCACGTCACCGCGCCGCCCCACCGTCCGGCTCCTCCGCTCCCGCGGCCGGCGTCTCCACCACGCCGCCCGTGCGCTCCCGCGTCGCCCGCATCCATGTCCGATTCGATCTGATTCGATCCGAACCACATCGCCGTCCCCCGGGAGGGCTGAGGGGATTCCACACATATGAGCTCCGTACTGACAGCCGTGGTGGGAGTCGTCGTACTCCTGGTCCTGCTGGCCCTCGTGGTGGTCACCCGCTACAAGGTCGCGGGCCCCAGCGAGGCGTTCATCGTCACCGGCCGGCGCGGCAAGAAGTCCACCGACCCCGAGACCGGCCGGATCTTCACCGACAACAGCGGCCAGAAGGTCGTGGTCGGCGGCGGCGTCTTCGTCGTGCCCTTCGTCCAGCAGAAGTTCACCCTCGAACTGTCCAGCCGTCACATCCCGGTGGCCGTCCGGGGCGCGGTCACCCTGCGCGGGGTGAAGGCGAACCTCGAGGGCGTCGCCATCGTCAAGGTGGGCGGCACCGAGGACTCGATACGCGCCGCCGCCCAGCGGTTCCTGGACCAGCAGGACGGCATCGTCGGCTTCACCCAGGAAGTGCTGTCCGGCGCGCTGCGCTCCATCGTCGGGCGCATGTCCGTCGAGGACATCATCCGTGACCGCGCCGCCTTCGCCGGGCAGGTCGCGGAGGAGGCCGAGGCCAGCCTCTCCGGACAGGGGCTCGTGCTGGACGCCTTCCAGATCCAGGACATCACCACGGAGGGCTCCTACCTCGAGGACCTGGGCCGGCCCGAGGCGGCCCGTGCCAAGCAGGAGGCCGACATCGCCGAGGCCGTCGCCCGCCGGGCCTCCGAGCAGGCCCGGCTCAAGGCGGAGGAGGAGATCGCGATCGCCCAGCGCACCTTCGCGCTGAAGCAGGCCGAGATCAAGGCCGAGACGGACGAGGCCGCCGCCCGCGCCGACGCCGCCGGCCCGCTCGCCGAGGCGGCCCGCCGACAGGAGGTCCTGCAGGAGCAGGAGAAGGTCGCGGCCCGTCAGGCCGCGCTGACCGACCGCGAACTGGACACCAAGGTCCGCAAGCCCGCCGACGCCGCCCGCTACCAGGCCGAACAGGAGGCCGAGGCCCGCCGCATCGCCTCGGTCAAGGAGGCCGAGGCGGCTGCCGAGCGGGCACGGCTGACCGGTGAGGGCGAGAAGGCCCACCGCGCGGCGCTCGCCGACGCCGTACGCCTCGAGGGTGACGCCGAAGCCGCCGCGATCGCCGCGAAGGGCTTCGCGGAGGCCGACGCGATGCACAAGAAGGCCGACGCCTTCGAGCGCTACGGCGACGCGGCGGTGCTGCAGATGCTGGTCGAGGTGCTGCCGCAGGTCGTCGGCAAGGCCGCCGAGCCGCTGGCCGCCGTGGACAAGATGACCGTCATCTCCACCGACGGCGCGGGGCAGCTCACGCGCACCGTCACCGACAACGTCGCCCAGGGCATGGAGCTCCTCAACTCCGCCACCGGCGTCGACCTCGCCCAGCTCCTCCAGGGGCTCACCCGGCGCGGTACGTCGACGACACCCGCTCCCGTCGAACCGGCCAACGGCAAGGTCGACATCTCGGAGTGACACCCCCGGCCCCGGGGCCCGCGCACCCCTTCCGGCGCGCGGGCCCCGGGGCCGGCCGCCGGCCGGGCGGCACGGTCGCCGGACGCGGCCGGGTGCGGCCGGTGGCCTCCGCCGGCCGGTGCGGTCGTTCCGGGGGCGGCGCGCGTAGCCGTCGCCGGCCCGGGCAGGAGGGACTCCTGGACCCCGTGCCGACGGCAGGAGCGGTGCGGGCGCCGAGCCCCGTGGAGGCCAGGGTGTTCGAGGGATTCGAGACGGCGCGGATCGACGTCGGTGAGGCATCCGTCTTCGTCCGCTTCGGCGGGGACGGCCCGCCGGTGGTGCTCCTGCACGGTCATCCCCGCACCTCGGCGACGTGGCACCGGGTCGCCCCGCTGCTCGTGCGGGCCGGACACACGGTGGTCTGCCCGGACCTGCGGGGGTACGGGCGTTCCAGGGGGCCGCGGTTCACGGACGATCACGTGGGCTATTCCAAGCGTGCGGTCGCCGGGGACGTGGTGGCCGTGATGCGCCGTCTCGGGCATCGCCGGTTCGCGCTCGTGGGCCACGACCGCGGGGGCAGCGTCGCCCTGCGCCTGGCACTCGACCATCCCGGCGCCGTCTCCCGGGTGGCGTTCGTGGACTGCCTGCCGCTGACGGAGCACCTGTCGCGGATCACCCCCGAGTTCGCCACCCAGTGGTGGCACTGGTTCTTCTTCGCGCAGCCGGGCACCCCCGAGCGGGTCATCACCGCCGACCCCGACAGTTGGTACCAGGGGGACCCCGAGAGCATGGGGCGGGAGAACCACGACGAGTGGCGGCGGGCCACCCGCGATCCCGACGTGGTGCGGGCGATGCTCGAGGACTACCGCGCGGGCCTCACCGTCGACCGGCGGCACGAGGAGGCCGACCGGGCCGCCGGCGCGCGCGTCACCTGCCCGGCACTCGTCCTCTGGTCGCTGCGGGACGACCTGGAGGATCTGTACGCAGACCCCGTCGCGATCTGGGACCGGTGGGCCGACGACGTCCGCGGCCACGGCATCGACTCCGGACACCACGTCGCCGAAGAGGCACCCGAGGCCCTGGCCTCCGCACTCACCGGCTTCCTCCGGCCGGACCCGGGCGGCCGCCGCACGGCCCCGTGACGGCCGTCGGGGGCCGTCGTGTTCGCCCGGACGGCCGAGTCCGGCATGCCGCCGGCCGTCCGAGGGGGGACCGTGGATCCCGGAGAACGCGGCCTCCACCGTGCTCTGCGCGACACGGCCCTGGGCGGGACTCGAGGGGACGGGGCGGCCTCCGGCGTGACGGAACGAGGAGACAGCTGTGCCCGAACCGGTCGCACACCGCCGCAGCGCGAAGCCGACGCCCCGCGCGTCCGGCGACGAAGCGGGCCCGCGGCCCGGCGGCGGACCCGGCCCGTCCGCCGGCGCCGTCGGCACCATCCGGGTCGCCTCGGTCCCCGCCGGACACGTCTACGTGCGCCACCTGTCCCCGCCCGGCGGCGACCACGTGGTCCGCCTGGCCGATCCCCGCCCCTGCGGCGCCCCCGCGGGCTCCCGCCAGTGGTGGCCGCCGGTCATGCTCGACGCGGACTGGGTCGACGAGCACGCCGCGGCCTTCGACGTCTTCCACCTCCACTTCGGGTTCGACGCGCAGTCCCCTTCGGGACTGCGGGCCCTCCTCGACGCCCTGCGCCGGAACGGCAAACCGCTCGTCTACACCGTCCACGACCTCGTCAACCCCCACCATCACGACGAGAGCGAGCACCGGGCGCAGCTGGACGTGCTCGTCCCCGGGGCCGACCGGCTCATCACCCTCACCCCGGGTGCCGCGGAAGAGATCTCCGCACGCTGGGGCCGCACCGCGCTGGTCCTGCCGCACCCGCACGTGGTCCCCCCGCCCGGTCTGATACGGCCTCGGCCCGAACACGACACGTTCACGGTCGGTGTGCACGTCAAGAGCCTCCGCGCCAACATGGACCCGCTGCCCGTGGTCCGGGTGCTCGCCGACACGCTGTCCGAACTGCCCGGCGCGGTGCTGCGCGTCGACTGCCACCCGGAGATCGACGACCCGGCGAGCCACTTCCACGCGCCCGGAGTGCTCGACGAGCTGCGGGGGATGGACCGCGGGGGGCGGCTGCGGCTGAGCGTCCACCACTACTTCGACGACGACGCGCTGTGGGACTACCTGATCGGCCTCGACGTGTCCGTACTGCCCTACCGCTTCGGGACCCACTCCGGATGGCTGGAGGCGTGCCACGACCTGGGGACAACCGTCGTCGCCCCGTCCTGCGGGTTCTACGCACAGCAACGGCCCTGCCTCGGCTACGGGCACGACCGGCGGGGACTGGACGCGGCGTCGCTGCGGGAGGCGGTGCGCACCGCCTACGAGGAGCGCCCGGCCTGGCGGGCCGGGCCGGCGGACCGCCTGGCCGAGCGCCGCCGGCTCGCCCGGGAACACGAAGCGCTCTACGCGGACCTGCTGTGAGGGCTGCCGCGCGGCCCGATCCGCACCCCCCGCCCGCCCCCTTGCGGATCGCTCTGATCGCTTCCGCCAGGCATCCGATCCGCGATCCCTTCGCCGGCGGTCTCGAAGCGCACACCTGGACGCTGTCCAAGGAACTGATCGCACGCGGCCACGAGGTCACCGTCTTCGCCGGGCCGGGCTCCGACCCCGCCCTGGGAGTGGTGGAGATGCCGGTGCGGCCGCCCCGGATCAGCGAGGCCGCCCGCTGGGACGCGAGCATGGTGGCCCCGGAGTGGCTGGAGGAGCACCACGCCTACCTCCAGCTGATGCTCGACCTCTCCCACGAGCCGGCGCGGTACGACATCGTGCACAACAACAGCCTGCACTACCTGCCCGTGGCGATGGCCGCCGCCCTGCCCGTCCCGGTGGTCACCACCCTGCACACCCCGCCCACCCCCTGGCTCGAATCGGCCGTCCAGGCGGCGCGGCGCTGCCCGGTGCGGTTCAGCGCGGTCAGCGAGCACACCGCCACGTCGTGGCGCCACGTGGTGCCCGACGCCACCGTGGTGCGCAACGGCATCGACACCCGGCGCTGGCATCCCGGCCCCGGCGGGGAGGAACTGGTCTGGTCGGGGCGGGTCGTGCCCGAGAAGGGCGCGCACCTGGCGATCGAGGCCGCCCGGCTGGCCGGACGGGGGCTGCGGCTCGCGGGACCCGTGGGGGACGCGGAGTACTTCGAGGCGTGTGTCCGCCCCCGGCTGGGCCGCACGATCACCTACGAGGGCCACCTTCCGCAGCCCGACCTGTGCGAACTGGTCGGCTCCTCGGCGGCGGCCGTCGTCACACCCTGCTGGGACGAACCGTACGGACTGGTGACGGCGGAGGCCCTGGCCTGCGGCACACCGGTGTGCGGGTTCGACCGCGGGGCGCTGCCGGAGATCGTCACGGACGACTGCGCCCGGCTCGTGCCGCCCGGCGACTGCGCGGCGCTCGCGAAGGCCGTCGAGCCGACGATCGGCCTGTCCCGGGCCGCCGCCCGGCGGCACGCGGAGTCCTTCTGCTCCGTGGAGGTCATGACGCGCAGCTACGAGCGCTTCTACCGGGCGGTGTCGGCGTGATCGGCTACTACGTGCACCACCAGGGCAGCGGCCACCTGAACCGCGCACGCACCGTCGCCGCGCGCTGCCCCCTCCCGGTGACCGGCCTGTCCAGCCTGGCGGAACCCGACGACTGGCCCGGGCCCTGGGTGCGCCTGCCGGGGGACGACGACGGCGACCCCGCCGCGTTCGGCGACGTGACGGCGGGCGGCCGGCTGCACTGGGCGCCGGTCCTGCACGCCGGGCTGCGCGGGCGCATGGCACTGATCGCGCGGTGGATCGAGGCGGCCGCGCCCCGGCTGCTGGTGTGCGACGTCTCCGTCGAAGTGGCCCTGCTGGCACGCCTCCTGGGCACCCCCGTCGCGGTGACGGCCATGCGGGGCGAGCGGACCGACCCCCCGCACCGGATGGCCTACGACCTGGCCGACCTGCTCCTCGCCCCCTGGCCGGCCGAGCTGCCCGAACCCGGCTGGCCCGGGCACTGGCGGGCCAAGACGGTCCACACCGGGGCGTTCTCCCGCTTCGACGGCCGCCCGCCCCCCGCACCCGGCGAGGAGCGGGCGGGCCGTCGAAGCG
>NZ_LIRG01000338.1 GCF_001419695.1 Streptomyces prasinopilosus | reverse complement strand
CGACGCGACCACGGGCCCGGTGCGCGGAAGTCGCACGCCGAGCGGCAGGAGGAGGACAGCGTCGCCCGACCGGCTCAAGAAAACGGCAGCCGACGTGCCGTCACCCCGAGGTGTGGAGTAACAGTCTTCCTATGACTAGCAGACGCAACGCTCATGAGAGCAGCACGTGCAAGGCTCACGGCAGCCGGATCCGCACCGTCCTGATGGTCCTGACAGCCGCGGCTGTCCTCGGCGTGCCCGCCCAGGCGGTGGCCTCCCCGTCGACCGTCTCGGGGACGGACTGGGACGCCATCGCCGCCTGTGAATCCAGCGGCAACTGGCAGGCGAACACCGGAAACGGCCACTACGGCGGTCTGCAGTTCACGCAGTCCAGCTGGGTCGCGGCCGGTGGACTCCGGTACGCCCCGCGCGCGGACCTGGCCACGCGCAAGGAACAGATCGCCGTGGCCAAGCGGTTGGCCCGTCTCCAGGGGATGTCGGCCTGGTCCTGCGCCTGAGCGTCCGGCCCTTCCCGGGGAGGGAACCGGATCCCCCGGGAACGTGGCCGGTCGAGGACGGGCGGACGGGCGGACGGGCCGTGAACGGGGAGGCCAAGGGCCCGTACGCGCAGCGGTCGTGACGTGGGGGCAGCCGGACGGCTACGACGTCACGCCGGCTGCCTGCCCGCCTCCCGCGGCGCGGCCGGCTGTTCCCGGGCAGGCAGGCCCCGTCCCCACGGGGCGCTCGGTACGCGCGGCGACCGGCCGCACCCCCGCCGCCGTGAAGCCCGTACCGCCCGGTGCCCCTCCCGGGATGCCGGGCGGGGGAGTCTGCCGCTGGACGGATGAAGGGCTTCGTGCCCCCGAACGACGAACGAGTGCGCAGGGAAAGGCTGGAACACGGCATGCACGAGCGCAATCTGCGGGACCTTCGGGTCTCCGCCATCGGTCTGGGATGCATGGGCATGTCCGCCTTCTACGGATCTGCCGACCGGGAGGAGGGGATCGCGGTCATCCGGCGTGCCCCCGAACTCGGAGTGAACTTCCTCGACACCGCACAGATGTACGGGCCGCTCACCAACGAGTCGCTCGTCGGCGAGGCGATCCGAGGACACCGCGACGAGTACGTGATCGCGACGAAGTTCAACTACCGGATGGACAACGCCGTACCCGGGGACATCGACACGGTCGGCCCCCAGGACGGGTCGGCCGAGCACGTCCGCAGCTCGGTCCACGGCTCCCTGCAGCGTCTGGGGACCGATCACATCGATCTGTACTACCAGCACCGGGTCGACCCGAACGTACCCATCGAGGAAACGGTCGGCGCGCTGGGCGAGCTGGTCGCCGCGGGCAAGGTCCGGTACATCGGCCTGAGCGAGGCGAGCGCGGAGACCATCCGGCGTGCCCACGCCGTGCACCCGATCACTGCGGTGCAGAGCGAGTACTCGCTGTGGTCACGGGACGTGGAGGCCGAGGTGCTGCCCGCCTGCCGGGAACTGGGCATCGGCTTCGTACCGTACTCGCCGCTGGGCCGCGGCTTCCTCGCCGGGCGGTTCACCTCGCCGGACGAGCTGGACGCCGACGACTGGCGCCGCCAGAACCCGCGCTTCCAGGACGCCCATCTGGAGGCGAACCTCCGGCTGGCGGCGAAGGTGAAGGAGATCGCCGACGAGAAGGACGTGAGCCCGGCCCAGCTGGCCATCGCCTGGGTGCTGGCCCGGGGTGAAAACCTGGTGCCGATCCCGGGCACCAAGCGCCGCGCCTACCTGGAGCAGAACGCCGCCGCGGCCGACATCACGCTGACCGGGGACGACCTGGCCCGCATCGACGCGCAGCTGCCCGAGGCCGCGGGCGAGCGCTACGACGAGGCAGGGATGCGCACCATCGACCGCTAGTCCGGTCCTCACCGGGGCGAGGACCGGCGCCCGCTCGGCCACCACGCGGAACAAGGGCCGACGCCATGGCCGGCCCGTTCGCCCGGCTGACGAGCACGGGCTTCCCGCCCGCCCCGCGACGCTGTCCGAGCGGAACGGGGGCGTTGCCATGAGGGCCGACCGGCCTGGAACGAGGCGGGCATCAGCGGTGGCGCCGCCTCCCTGACGGATCGTCCACCCGTACCGCCTCCTACAGGTCGTCGGCGAACACCTCGGCCAGCTGACGCCATTCGGTCCGCGGCAGGCCGGCACCGCCCTCGTCGGCGGTGAGCACCTGAAGCGCGACGTGGTCGGCGCCGGCGTCGAGGTACTCCCGGGTCCGGGCCCTCACCCGCTCGGCGTCGCCCAGGGCGAAGAGGGCGTCGAGGAGACGGACGCTGCCGCCGCCCTCGAAGTCGCTGTCCGTGAAACCCAGACGCAGCAGGTTGTCGGTGTAGTTGGGCAGTTGGAGGTACATCGCCAGCATGTTCCGCGCAGTGGTGCGGGCCCGGTCGAGGTCGGTGTCGAGCACGACCGACAGCTCCGGGGCGAGCAGCGCGTCGGGGCCGAGCACCTCGCGTGCCTCCGCCGTGTGCTCGGTGGTGACGAGATAGGGATGCGCGCCCAGCGCCCGGTCGGCCGCGAGCTTCAGCATCTTCGGGCCGAGCGCCGCCAGGACTCGATGTCCGGGGTTCACGGGCGGGGTGGCGGCGTCGAGTGCGTCGAGGTAGTCCACCATCGCGCTGTACGGCTTCGTGTACTGCGGCACCATCGGGCCGTGGCTGACGCCCAGGCCGAGGACGAAACGCCCGCGCGCGCTCGCGTCGATCGCCGCGATGCGCGCTGCCACCTCCTCGGCGGTGTGGTCCCAGATGCTGAGGATGCCGGTGGCCACGGTGACCGTGCGGGTGGCGGCGACGACAGCCGCGGCGTCATCGGGAGAGGGGCTGCCCCCGATCCACAGAGTGCCGTACCCCAGTTCTTCGAGCTCGGCGACCGCGTCCGCGATCGCCTCCTTGCCCGCGTCGTGTGCCCGCGCCCCGTGCAGGGCGCCGCTCCAGATGCCGACCCGTCCGAATGCCTCGCGCGTTTCAGAAGTCATGGTGTGATCAACCGTGACTCGTGCCCGCTATTCCCGGCCGGGAGGGCATTCACCCGTCTGCCGCAATCCAGCACCCGGTGCGACAACGACCGGGACGGCCACGGCTGCGTCAGCTACCGCGGCTGAACCCGAAATCACACGCCGCCGGCCTCATGACGGGGAGTGATGACGAAACCGCGGACCGCGGCATCATGCCGCCGGACCGCCCACGACCTGCCGGGTCCTCTCCTCGGCCCGCGACTCGTACAGCGCGCCCGCGTCCGCCCCGAACCGCGGCGGACGGCGCTTCATGGCCGGGAGAGGTCCGTTCCCGGGTCCTTGGGATCCGGCGCCCTTGCGTCCAGGGTCAAGGGGCAGGGCCCCGGCGGCCCGCCATCCCCGCGTGACACGGCCGGCCACCCGCCCAGGCGTACGGGACAGGTGGCCGGGGGTGCGTGTGACCTCGTACTAGGTTCTGTCCGGTGGATCACTGGCGGAGCCAGAGCCGGATCGCAGCGGCGGTGACGGTGCCGTGGAAGACGTAGGCCCGCTTGTCGTAACGGGTCGCGACCGCGCGGAAGTTCTTGAGCCGGTTGATGGTCCGCTCGACCTCGTTGCGGCGCCGGTAGTGGTCGCGGTCGAAGCCGGTGGGTCTGCCGCCTTCTCTGCCTCTGCGGCGGCGGTCGGCCCGCTGGTCCTTCGGTTCCGGGATGGTGTGCCGGATGCGGCGTCTTCGCAGGTAGCGGCGGTTGCGGCGGGAACTGTATGCCTTGTCGCCGCTGACGTGGTCGGGACGGGTTCGGGGTCGTCCGCCCAGCGGGCGGGGAACCCGGATCCGGTCCATGACCTCGATCATCTGCGGGGCGTCGCCCCACTGGCCCGGCGTGAGCAGGAGGGCCATGGGCCGGCTGCCGCCCTCGCCGGCGAGGTGGATCTTGCAGATCAGTCCGCCCCGGGACCGTCCGAGTCCCTCGTCGGGGCGGTGGTGCCGGGGCGTCGTCCCTTTTCGGGACCCGAGGCCGGGCCTTGCGGGCGCCGGCCGCGTGCCGATGAGCCCGGCAGGACGTCGAGTCGACGCCGACCATCGACCAGTCGATCCGCCCCGCCAGGTCGGCGTCGGCCTGGACCGCGTGCAGGACCCGGTCCCAGGTACCCTCCGCCGACCAGCGGCGATGCCGCTCGTAGACGGTCTTCCATGCGCCGTAGCGTTCCGGCAGGTCCCGCCACGGGACACCGGTGCGGACTCGGAACAGGATCCCGTTGAGCACGATGCGGTGGTCCAACTCGGGCCGAACGCCGGTGGCAGCTGCCGCCAGGTGCAGCCCGAGGTCGCCACGAAGATGATCGCGGCCAATGCTTCGCGGTCATTCGCTCGACGCCGACCGCCACCCTGCGGACGTATGACCTCCGTCGGCGGTACCACCCGCCGGAACAGCACCCGCAACTCGTTTGGCACCAACTGCTCCACCAGATCAGCCATGCACGGCTCAACGAACGATCACGTCATAAGGAACGGCGTCTTAACAGCCGGGAAGACGCGCCGACGCCTTGCACGACATGCCGTACGCCAGCGCACGCACGGCGGCCCGGCTCGCCGGAGTCGGTGGGGCTGCGGCAAGTGCCGCAGAAGGACGTGCGGGGCCAGTGTGAGCACGGCTCCCCGGGCGATGTGCTTGCGCGAGCGAGCCATGCGCTGCCTTCCTGCCTTCCTGCCCGATGAGTGAGTCGTCCCCGCATGAGGGGAGTCACGCGGAGCCGCGGAGTCGAGACCCACAGGTCCGCAGACGGTGAGCAGGGGAGCGAGGGCGAGCGCCGGCGCCAGGCGCGGAGCCTGTGCCCCGGCGCCGTACGCGTCAGTCGTCGGCCGGTTCCGTCCCGATCCGCGCGGGCGGATTCCTGGTGAACCGGTGCCCGTGGTGGTCGAGGAGCCAGCGGCCGAACAGGGCGCCGCCGAAGATGACGAATCCCACGCCGATGAGCCACGACTCGACGATGAGGACGACACCGACTGTGCCGTAGCTGATCGCGTTGTTGACGATCAGTGGTGTGAAAACGAAGGAGGAGAAGCTCCGCAGACTGATCAGGCCCGCCATGGTGGCGATCGCGCCCGGAAGCAGGTGCCGCCAGCGGACCTGGCCGCCCAGCAGGAAACGCTGCCCCCACCAGAAGAACAGGACGCCGGTCACCAGCGAGAGGGTGGTCCGCTCAGGCCCGTGCATGGCGTGACGTGCCAGCACTTCCTGGTAGAGGAACGCGGTCAGGACGCACAGCCAGGTCGCCTGACGCCAGACCCGGTGCCACGGCCCGGGAGGCAGGTTCCATACCCGCTCATAGCCGTTCTGGATGCTCCCGCCCAAGGGGACACCGAACACGGCGAGTGCCAGCCCGCCCCACACGCTGGTGGTGCCGACCACCTCGCGCGGCGGGCTGATGATCTCCGTGAGCAGGCGAGCGGACCGGCCGGACAGGCCCATGCCGTACGCGAGCCAGGTCGCGAAGCCGCCCCGCCCGAGCGGATCGGCGGCGGCGACCACGATGAGCAGGGGCGCCAGCGTGACCAACGCCAGAGTGGCAAACCCTAGGGCCCGGTGCATCAGCTCCAGGTCACGGCCGCGCCGCGCCAGGGTGTGGGCGCCCAGCCGCTCCCATCCGTGCCGGAGTGTGCGCAGGTGACGCCTCACGGTGCGCTCCTTGGTCGGCTCGCGTACACGCGACTGTGCCACCTGGCGGCAGGCGGGACAAACCTGGATGCAGCCGTCGTGGTGAGCGAGGCCGCGGGCGAGCGCAGTGATGCCACCTCAGCGGCCGAGGGTGTGGAACATGCTGTCCCTTCGTGCGCGGCGGCAGGAGGGGCCGCGCAGCCCGCCCGGCAAGGGCGCCCTGTTCGGCGCGTGACCGCGTGACGTCGGCGGAAACGCCGGGCGGCCGGGTCGCGATCGTGTTCCCGGACGGAGCGGCCTCCCCCGCCCGGTGCCCGGCAGCGGTCCGGCAGCCCGGCGCCTGGGGCTTGTGGCCTACCAGCGGTTGCGGTGCACGACCTCTTCGACCGGGCGGCGGCGCACCGGACCGAAGTTGCCGCGCGGCCACCCCACCGGGACGGCTGCGAAGGTGTGCATGTCCTCGGGGATGCCGAGGGCCGCCTTCCACTCCTCCTCCAGCATCAGGTGCCAGATGGTGATGTTGGCGGCCAGGCCCAGACCCCGCGCGGCGAGCAGCAGGTTCTGCACGCCCGGGTAGACGCAGGAGCCCTCCGCGAGGGCGAAGAAACGCTCCTGGATCCGCCCCATGCGCGCCGGGGTCTCGGCGAAGTGGTCGCGCTGGTACTCGATGGCGGCGACCATGCGCCCGTACGCGGCCTCGTCCATGTCGGCGGGGGCGTACTTGCCGGTCGTGGCGAGGTAGGCGTCCACGCACCGCTGCCACAGCGGTGCGAGTTCGGCCATGACCTCGGGGTCGGTGACGACGACGTACTCGTAGCGCTGCATGTTGCCGCCGCTGGGCCCCAGACGGCCGCCTGTATCAACCGGTCCAGCGGACGTGCAGCAGTCGGTCTTCGATGACGGTGCCGGTCAGGGGGCGCACGGCCAGCCGGTAGCCGTTGTGTCCGCCGCTGCAGGTGATGGCCCGCTGCAGGTGGAGGCGGACGTTCTGGCTGGGCCACAGTGGCGCCACCAGCGCAGGACCGGGAAGTCGCGGGCGGCGGTCCTGGCACACATGATCTGCACGCCTTCCTCGGTGGCGAACGACTGCGCGGTGTGCAGCAGGGCGCTGTCGATGCCCGTGCGCCGCGCGTGCGGGGCGGTGGCCACCGCGGACGCACTCGGCGAGCGTCCCGTCGAGTAGGACGTACTCCGGTTCGTGCTCGCGCAGGACCTTGAGCAGACCGGACGCCCGGGTGGCCAAGAGATCGATCACCGCAGCGGTGTAAGCGTGGACGGTGCCGACCGAGATGCCGAAGCCGGCGGAGATCTGGGCCGGGGCGTCGTGCTTGCGCAGGTACACCAGACCGACGAGCGCGCGTTGGTGCGGCAGACGTTTCCAGTGGCGGTCACCCTCGCGGGCGACGATGAGCATGGTGACCCACTCGACCAGCGCATGGGGCAGGTCGAGTGCGGCAGAGTAGGAGGTCAACGAGGCGCCTGAGATGATGAGTTGAGACTTCGAGCACTTCCCTCAACGCACGGGTGCCTTGTGCGTTGTGTCCTCACCGCTGTCACCCCATCGGTGGCCACTCTGAGAACGCTCAATCACCGGGGCAGCCCGCCGCAGGACATGCCGCATGTCCTCATGCCTGCTGCGGGTCGGCGTCCCTGGGAAGGCCAGAACGACGACGGCCGCCGCGTCGGCGCCCACGGCACGGTTGCGCGGGCGAGCGGCAAGCCTCGCCTGGTGGCATTCCTGCTGCAACGGGCCGACTTCCTCGACGAGTTCAGCAAGTCCTCCGGCAGTCAGACCCGTGCCCCGCTGTTTGCTGATGATCACCGCACGCGTCGGGTTCCCCACTACCCGGCCATGATCAGCCATCCGGACTTGCCGTCTCACCGCTTACCGTGCACGAGCCCGTAGGGCCCGTCATGCCGAGGCAGTGGAGCGGGGGCGTCAGGACAGCAGCATGCGGGTCCATGCCACGGCCAGGAAGGTACAGGCGAGCGTGAACAGGCCCTGCACCACGGCGGTGACCGGCATCCTGAGCCGGGCGTGCACGACGGACTCGATTGCCGCCACGGCTGGAACGCCCCAGACGACGAGCCACATCAGGAAGGGGACGTCGCGGGAGCGTGCGGTGGGGGAGGAGTGCGGCGCCTGCGCGGTGCCCAAGCCCACCGCCAAGAGCAGAACCGTGCCGGTGACGACGATGATCGCGTCCGCGGCCACAAGCAGCAGGGCGAGCACGATGTCGGTCAGGCGGGAGGGGCGATCGCGGGTCCGGGCAGGTGCCGGAAAAACTTGATCATGCGCGGGCGGCGGGACCATGACTCGACTGCACCACGGAACCGCGGCTTCGGCACCGCACAGGAACACAATGGAGCCCGACCGTGACCGAGGACGCCGGCGGTCATGATGAGGCAGGTCCTTCCGGTCGGATCGGCACCGGACGGGGCCCGCACCGCCGGGTGCGGGCCCCGGGCCGTCGTCACCATGAGGCGATCCTGGCGCATTGGTTACGCCCACTCCACGCCGAGCTCCCACAGTGTGTCCAGCTGCTTTTGGGCGAGCTTGTCACGCCTCGATTCGGTGTTCGAGACCCACACCCTCAGCTCGGTTTCCACCAGCGTAACGTTCAGCTTCTTCGGCTACCCCACCCGGCGCTGAACGTCCAGCCTGTCCACGGATGCCTGGGCCGCCCTGCAGCGAGCAGGCCGGCGACCGCAGTGCCGGCGGCCCGGGCCAGGGGCGTGGTGCGGCCGACGTACTGAAGGCGGTCTCCGCTGTCGTACTCGCCGAGCAGCAGCGTGCAGGGAGCGGACAAGTGGTCAGCCACGCGCTCCCCGGTTTGGAGGAAGTCCCTCAGTTGCTCGTTGTGTACGCCGGACCAACCCATGTAGCGCATTCCCTCGTGGTCCGGGCCTTGGACCACTCGGTGAACCGGCGGTGGGCCGTCGCTCCGGACGGCCCGAACGATGCCGAGGGCAGCTGCTGCCACGTGCAGCCCGACGTCGCCACGAACACGATCGCGGCCAGGACCTCCCGGTCGCCATGGCGACGCCGGCCGCCCCCTTGAGGCCGCGAAGGAGCGGCCGGCACCACACGCTGGAACAGCTCCCACAACTCGTCCGGCACCAGCCGCTCAACGATCCCTGTCACGACCAAGAGCCTATCGAGCCAAATGAGATGACTTCTTACAGAAAGCCGCTTTCTGGGCCACCTGGTGTTCCCGAAGCCGAATACCCAGCATTTCCCCGTTCCTCCTCTGCTTTTTCCGCTCGCTTCAAAAATCACCAGGACGGTGTGAAGGGCGGGACGGACACCGTGCCGTCATCGCCCACGACGATGCGCTCGGCAAGCTGGGCCAGGACCTCAGAAGGGCGCAGTCCCGTCCGGCCGGCCACCACCTGGATCAGTCGGCTGGACGCGGTGGACAGCCGGACCTCCGCCCGCAGTTCATCGGCTTCCTCTCCTCGCCGTTCCCCGAAGGCGGCCGGTGCCGCAAGAGCACCGGCAAACCGTTCCTCACGCTCGCGTGCCCACGCCGAGCCCTGAGCGTCTAGTTCCGGCTCGTACACGCTCCAGCCGGCTGCAGTCATCAAGTCCCTGACGCGTCGCCATTCAGCGTGCTGGGCCCACCAGATGGCAGCCAACCGCTCCCGGTCCATCTCGAAGGCGTAGAAGGAACCGTTCCCCCTCAACTGCTCCGCGGTCTCCCGCTCACGGACAGCGGCCTCCGCGACCTTTTCCGCAACGGCGGCGACGTCCAACCCTTCCGCCTGACGCCGGACCTGATCCCGCGCCACGTCCTGAGCACTCCACATGCGTTTTCCCTTTTCCGGAAGCGCGGGCATCGGGACCCGCATCTGACAAATCCGTTAACGATCACTAGGTGAGCGAAGCGCTGACTTGGGAGTCTAGTGATCGTTTCAGGACTCGCAGCTGTGGTGCGGTGCGTCTCTGAGCTGGGGTTTTTGTGGAGCTGCAGTAGTTGGAGAGGTCCTGACGTGCAAGTTCAGTGATCGAGCCTTCCCCCTTCGCTCTGAGCTGGCCAGACGAAGGGGGAGGCCGGCCTGCTCGACGAGGGCCCGGATCTTCGCATGAGACCGGTTCACCACCTTCTGGCCTGGGAGAGGACCTCTCACCGTCCCCAGCGCAGGGTGCGGACCGTGCCGCCGGTGCTGTCCTTGCCGAAGATTTCATCTGCCGAGCTGGGAGCCGGTGTGCGGGATGCGTGGGTCCTCGAGCACGGACGCTGGAATCGGTGCTCTCGCGGGGCCGGTGATCAGCCCGGCATGATGACCGGTCGTGCTGCTGCGCCTGCTGCCGGTGAGCGGCCGGGGTAAGGACACGGAGACCCTTGCCCTCCGGCATCAGACCACGGTGCTGGAGTACCGACTCGGTGGCGAGAAGGTTCGGTTCTCCCCGAACGATCGCACGTTCCCGGCGGCATTGCTGCACCGCCTGCCCTCGCAGGTGCTACGCAGGATACGGCTGGTGGTGCGTCCGGGCACCGTGCTGCGTCGGCATCGCGATCTGGTCGCACGTCGCCACGCTGCGCGGCCTTCCCGGCCCGAGCGCCCGGGAGGCCGCGGACCGTGTACTCCGTCCGGCTGCCAGTGCTGCGGCTCGTCCGCGAGAAATTCCACCGGGGGTACCGCCGCATCCACGGCGAATCCCTCGTTCTGGGCGTTACGGTGGCCGCCTTCACCGTCTGGGAGGTGAGGATCAGGCGGACCCCGGGTGCCAGGGCCCGGCCGAGGTCACGCACCGCGGCCGTCCGGTTCGCCGCGAGGGCGAAGGCGTCCACGCACACCGCGCCGTGAACGCTGCGGTCGGGCAGGCCGATGTCGTCCAGGGAGGCGATACGGAACGCGGCCCGGCCGGCGGGGACGAACCGGCTGCTGCGGGCGGTGGCCTGCGCGACGGCGACGGGCGAGACGTCGAAGCCTTCCAGGCGGGCCGCCAGCGCGCGGGCGAGCCACAGCCCGGCGCCTCCGGTGCCGCAGCCGGCGTCGGCGAGGACCTGGCCGGGCCGTAGCCGGGCGGCCAGCAGCCCCAGCAGGGGCCGGTCGCACGAGCTGGAAGCGGCGACCTCGTGAGGGTAGTCGTCGCCCATCGCCGTGGCGTACAGGCGGGCGACCAGTGTGCTGCGGTCCCGCGCGGTGTAGAAGGCGTCGAACTGGGCCGCGAGCCGCATGACGGGCGCGGGCGCGGGCGTGGTGGCAGGAGGGTGGCTTGTCATCGGGGCATCGCCCTTCGCATGCGGGAGTGGGTGCCGGGGCACACGACCTGCACCGCGTGGATCGGCGCGGACCGCTCGGACAGGTCCAGGGCGAGCGGTTCGTGCCCGGTGACGTGCGCGATCCGCAGGGCCACGTCCTTGACCTGGGCGGTGAAGCCGGCGCCGGATGCCGGGCCGAAGTGGGCCGTTGCCTGCGGCCACGGGAAAAGCCTCGCAGTGCGGGCCGGGCGGAAGGGCGAGACGTCGAACGAAGCGGGATCGCTCGGCAGGTCGTCCCGCGTTCCCGCGATGGCGGCGGTCGTGGGGCGGTCTCGCAGGCCGGGGCCGTGCTGCTGGTGGAGACGGTCCGCAGGACCGGTTTGGATGCGGCGCTATCGGCGGTGCTCGCGCCGTGGCGCAAGGCCCGGGCGGTGCACGATCCGGGCAAGGTGCTGCTGGATGTGGCGCTCGCGGTGGTGCTGGGCGGGGACCGCCTGGCCGATGTCGCGATGCTGCGGGCCGAGCCGGCCGTGTTCGGGCCGGTCGCCTCCGACCCGACCGTCCCCCGGCTCGTCGACACCCTCGCCGCCGGCGGGATACGGGCCCTGACCGCCCTCCGCGCAGCCCGCGCCGCAGTACGCGAATCGCTGGAGGCGAGCCTGCGACGTCTGAAAACCGATCGAGTGGACCTGTCGTGGGCCCACGCTCCCGACTACGCGACTCCTATCGAAGAAATCAAGCGGTGTCTTCTGCGGGTGTGCGCCCCTGCTCACCCGCGCTTCCGGTCGGCGCACACCGCCCGGTCCAGCAGGCGGACCGCGGCCTCCGCCTGCTCGAGGAAGCGCTTCTCGTCACCGAAGCGCGTGGTGAAGACAGCGGCCGCGGCCGACACCCGGCCGTCGGGCGTGACGGCGGTCTCGGAGGCGGTGCCGAAGGACGTGCCGCCGTGGTACCAGATCCCGCCCCCGCAGCCCTCGGCCGGGCGCCAGGCGAGGCCGAGCCCGTAGCGGGTCCTGCCATCGGTGGCGTAGCCGGGTGCCGGGACGGTGGTGCGCATCTGCTCCAGCTGCTCCGGCGGCAGCAGTTGGCCGCCCATCAGGGCGCGCAGGAAGGTGTTCATGTCGCGGGTGGTGCTGATGATGCCGCCGTCCGCGCCGCCGCCCACGGCCAGCGTGGTGTCGGTGAGGTCGTCCCGGCCGGGGAACTGCGTGTACCCGGCGGCCGTCGGCATCGGCACGTACGGCGAGGTGTCCGGTATCAGCGTGCGGCGCAGCCCCAGCGGCTCGATGATCCGGTCGTGCACCTCCTGCGCCCAGGGGTTGCCAGTGGCCTTCTCGATGACCATCCCGAGCAGCACGTAGTTGGTGTTGGAGTACGCCCACTGCGTCTCGGCGCCCGGATCGTCCGCGTCCGGCAGCCAGCCGGGGGCGCGCTCCATCGCCACGGCGACCTGCTCCTCGGGGGTCTGCGAGCGGAACCGCTGTGCGTGGAAGCGCTCGGGCGTCAGCTCCGCCGGGTCCTCGAAGGCGATGTCCGTGTAATTGGCCAGGCCGCTGGTGTGCTGGAGCAGGTTGCGCAGGGTGATGCGGCTGCCGTCGTTGCCGTTGCCGGCGACCACCCCGGGCAGCCACTGCTCGACGGTGTCGTCCAGGCTCAGCGTGCCCTCGCCGACGAGCTGGAGCGCGGCGACGGCCGTGAAGGTCTTGGTGTCGCTGCCGATGCGGTAGTAGGCGTCGAAGGGCACCCGGCCCCCGTCCTTCAGGCTCGCGGTGCCGGACCGGGCCTGCGTCTCGCGCCCGCCCGCGTCCCGGGCGAGCACCGTCAGCCCGGTGGCTCCCGTGTCCCGTACCGCGTCCGCGTCCCGCTGCAGCCGCGACCGCGCGTCCCCGCCGCCGGTGCCCATGGCCTCGGCCGTGGTGCCCGGCCCGAGAAGCGATGCGGTCCCGATTGCGGCGACCCCGGCCACGGCCAGCCCCGCACGCCACCGTCCGGACCGGCCCCACCGCGCACTCTTCGTGATCTCCATGGCCGGAACGCTACGGAGGGCCGGCGCCGCGGACCATCCAGCTGGCTGCCCGGACGGGGGTGGGGCTGGCCCCCTACCACCCGGCGGCCACCGCCCTCCTTGCCGCACCCCCTGCTGATTGTGCCGGTGAGAAGCAGCAACGCGTGATGGTGAGTTCTAGAGGGCGTTTGATCTAGGCGGATTACCCTTTACGTCCTAGCCTCGCGCTTTCACGAGGTGGGCTGTCCGGCTGGTGATCAGGAAAGCGGAAAGTGCCTCTGACCAGCGAGAATGAGGATTGGTGAGTGAACCGCTCCGGGATCGGTGGAGGCTCTATGCGTTGACTCCGGCCGCCGGTCGGGGCTGGTGTTGAGCGTAGTGGCTGGTCTCGTGCTCGTGGGGCGGGATGTCTCCGATCGCGGTGTGGAGGCGCTGGTTGTTGAACCGGTCGACCCATTCCGCGGTGCCGAGTTCGACGTCGGCGAGGCCGTGCCAGGGCCTGCGGGGCTTGATCAGCTCGGTCTTGTAGAGGCCGATCTGGGATTCCATGAGCGCGTTGTCCAGGGCGCCGCCGACGGTGCCGATCGAGGCATCGACACCCGCCTCGACCAGGTGCGCGGTGAACGCGAAGGACGTGTACTGGCCGCCGGCATCCGAATGATGAACGAGACCTGGTCCAGCGGGAGTTCCGGCGCGGTCGCGGCGCCACGGGGCCATGTCGAGGGCGTCGAGGACGAGCTTGGCCCGCTTGCTGGTCGCGGCGGACCGGCCCACGATCGCCCGGGAGAACACGTCCACGACGAACGCGACGTAGACGATCCCGGACCAGGTGGCGACCCAGGGGAAGTCCGCGACCCGTCTTTCGTTCGGCCGGGACGCCGTGAAGTCGCGTTGCAGCAGGTCAGCTGCCCGATCATGGCCGTCGTCCCGGGCGGTGGTGCGGATCTTCTTCCCTCGCCGGGCGCCCTCCGGGCCCAGATCGCGCCTCGGCCGGGCGACGGTGCAGCGGGCCACCGGTATGCCCTCGCGATGCAGTTGCCGCCAGGCTTTCCTGACCCCGTAGACGCTGAAGTTGTCCGTGTGGACGCGGCTGATCTGCGCCTTCAGTTCGGTGTCGCGGACTGTTCGGGTGCCGGGTGTGCGGTTCTTCGCCGCGTAATAGGTGCTCGTCGCGATCTTCAGTCCGTGGCTGGTCAGGGCTGGGCAGATCGGCTCGACTCCGAACACCTTCTTGAACTCGTCGATGAACGCTACGAGTGCTTCGACGGCCGGTCGAGCTCGGTCGCGAAGAAGGCCGAGGTCGCCTTGAGGATCTCGTTCGCCCGCCGCGGTTCGGCGTTCTCCGCCTTCAGGCGCTTGCTCTCTGCAGCCTCGTCCGAAGTCACGCCCGGGCGCCGGCCGGTATCGACTTCGGCTTTGCGGACCCAGGTCCGCCCCGTCTCAGCGGCACCGATCCCGAGCTTCGCGGTGACCGCCTTCATCGCGGCCCACTCGGTCGGGTAATTCGGGCGGACCTCCGCGACCATGCGCACCGCACGCTCACGAAGCTCGGCAGGATAGGGGGACGGGCGTGCCATGACTCGATCCTCTCCGGGAATCGAGCCTCCGACAGACCCGGAGCGCTTCAAGGTGGTCCTCGTCGACGAACTCGCCCACACCAACGGAACGCGTTCGAGGCTGGGGTGGAACTGGGGGAGCAGGCCCCGGACGCGGTGGGAGGTGCGGTTGGCCTCTCCGGCGAGGTCCTGGTCGAAGCCGACCAGCATGGTCAGCTCCGCGGTGATCTCATCGGCAAGTTCCAGCGAGCGCAGGGTGCGGGCGGCGTCCGCGATCACGGCCGCGTCGCGGGAGTCGGTCTTGGCCTGGCCGGGGTAGAGGTCGGCGATCCTGCGCATGGCCAGGCCGGGCAGGTAGGCGACCTGGCAGCCCGCGTCGCGGGCGACGGTCAGCGGGAGGGCGCCGATGGACGCCGGCTGGTCCACGATCGCCAGGACGGTGCCGAACTTGCTCATCAGCTTGTCGAAGACGGCTCTCAGTTGCGGTTCGCCGTTCGGCAGAGGCTTGTCGAAGACCTTCTTCCCGGCCGAAGTGAGCCCGTGGCCGTGGTGCGTGCTCTTGCCGACGTCCAAGCCGAGGAAGACGCCCACTCCGCCGATGTCGATCACCGTGCCCCCACATGCGTCGATGCGTGCCGGCCTCGGCAGTGGGGCCGTTCGCGCGCATCCACGTCATGCAGACCTGCCGCCCGCAAACGGCCGGGCATTGCACCGGGCCAAGCGGCGGTCGAACCTCTGATCAACGTCTCCGCCGGCACCCCTCGGACCCGGTGACACCACCCCCCAGGTCATTCGTTCGACAGGCGGCAACAGTCATGCCGGGCCCGGAGGCCAGCGGCCCTTTTACAGGACCGCGAAGAAGACAATGGGGAGACCACCGCACACAGGACGGTTTGGAACGCCGGGGACGTGGCCGTGTACGGCACCTGCCACGCCGACGACGTCGCCCGCGAGGAAGCCGCCGCCCGAAGCCGCCCGCCTCCAAGCCGCCGCACCGCCGGAGCCGGAGGACGACCAGGAGCCGGGCCGTGGCCGCGGCTGGTTCCGTCGGCGGCCCCGACGACACTCTCCGCACCCGATGCGACCACGGGCCCGGTGCGGAGGGCTGCATCCTCAGCAGGCATACGCGGGCGCTACGAGCTATTCGCCGACTAGGCGAATTGTTGCCTGCGGGCTGCTTTGCCCCCGTATGCACGGCGCGCTGTACGGGGGCATGAGCACCCATAGGTGCCCTGCGCGCCCTTCCGGTTCCTCAGGGTGACGGAAAAGATGAGCGCACCGCACATGAGCCAGGTGATCCGCGGTCCCCTGTCCCTCGGCCGGGCGGACTGGCGACGAAGGAGGTCAGGGTGTTGCTTCTCATCTCTCCGGACGGTGTCGAGGAGGCTCTCGATTGCGCGAAGGCGGCGGAGCATCTCGATATCATCGACGTCAAGAAGCCTGATGAGGGCTCTCTCGGCGCGAACTTTCCCTGGATCATCAGGGAGATCCGCGACGCGGTCCCGGCGGACAAGCCGGTGTCCGCGACCGTGGGGGATGTCCCGTACAAGCCTGGCACGGTGGCCCAGGCTGCGCTCGGCGCGGTCGTCTCGGGGGCCACGTACATCAAGGTCGGCCTCTACGGCTGCACGACGCCCGATCAGGGCATCGAGGTCATGCGCGCGGTCGTCCGGGCAGTGAAGGACCACTGCCCCGAAGCGCTCGTCGTCGCCTCCGGTTACGCCGACGCCCACCGCATCGGCTGTGTCAACCCGCTCGCCCTGCCCGACATCGCCGCCCGCTCCGGCGCCGACGCGGCCATGCTGGACACGGCGATCAAGGACGGGACGCGGCTGTTCGACCACGTTCCGCCGGACGTCTGTGCCGAGTTCGTCCGGCTGGCCCACGCTTCCGGTCGGCTCGCCGCCCTCGCGGGCAGTGTCAAACAGGCCGACCTCGGTCCGCTGACCCGCATCGGCACGGACATCGTGGGCGTGCGCGGAGCGGTCTGTGAGGGCGGCGACCGCAATGCCGGAAGGATTCAGCCGCATCTCGTGGCCGCCTTCCGGGCGGAGATGGACCGGCAGGCCCGGGGGCACGCGGCCGGCGTCCCCGCCGTCAACTGACCGGCATGCCGACATCTGAGCCCGATCGCGTCCTCGGACGCCGGGCCGCGCGTCTCGCCGTCGTCGACCCGGCCACCGGGGAGACCTTCGACGAGGCCCCCGACCAGCAGCCGGACGAGTTGGACGCCGTGGTCGACCGGGCCCACCGGGCCTGGCACGGCTGGCGCGCCGACCCCGTCGCCCGCACCACCGCGTTACGCGCGGCGGCCGACGCCGTGGAGACGGCCGGCGACGACCTCGCCCGGTTGCTCACCCGGGAACAGGGCAAGCCCCTGGCCGAGTCGTACGCGGAGATCGCCCGTACGGCAGCCCGCCTGCGCTACTTCGCCGACCTGGCCCCCAGAACCCGGCGGATCACCGACGGCCGGCCCATGCACAGCGAGATCCGCTGGCGCCCCCTCGGACCCGTCGCCGCGATCGTGCCGTGGAACTTTCCACTCCAGCTCGCGGCGGCGAAGTTCGCGCCCGCGCTCGCGGCAGGCAATACCATGGTCCTCAAACCGTCCCCGTTCACGCCCCTCGCCACCCGACTGCTCGGCTCCGTCCTCGCCACCGCCCTGCCCAAGGACGTACTGACTGTCGTCACCGGCCGCGAACCCCTCGGCGCCCGTCTCGCCTCCCACCCGGGCATCCGCCACGTCACCTTCACCGGCTCGGTGCCTACCGGGCGGGCCGTCGCCGAAGCGGCGGCGGCCTCCCTCGCCCGGGTCACCCTGGAACTGGGCGGCAACGACGCCGCCGTCCTGCTGGACGATGTCGAGGTCGACCGGATCGCGGACCGGCTGTTCTGGGCAGCGTTCCGCAACTGCGGGCAGGTCTGCATGGCGGTCAAACGCGTCTACGCCCCGGCCCGGCTCCACGCCGAGGTCGTCGAAGCCCTCGCCCAGCGCGCGAAGACCGTCGCCGTCGGCCCCGGACTGAACGCTGAAACCAGGCTGGGCCCGGTCAACAACGCACCCCAGCTGGCCAGCGTCGAGCAGGTCACGAAGCAGGCCCTGGCTGACGGAGCCCGGGCGGCGGCCGGTGGCCACCGGCTGGACGGGCCGGGCTACTTCTTCGCTCCTACGATCCTCACCGATGTCCCGCCCAGCAGCCCGGTGGTGGCCGAGGAACAGTTCGGACCCGTCCTGCCGGTGCTGCCGTACCGGCGCCTCGACGAAGCCGTCGCCGCGGCCAACGGCACCGGCTTCGGACTGGGCGGCTCCGTCTGGGGCACCGACCTCGACCAGGCCGAGGCGGTAGCGGACCGACTCGAATGCGGCACGGCCTGGATCAACCACCACGCCGAACTGTCCCTCGCCCAGCCCTTCGCAGGAGTCAAGAACAGCGGTGTCGGCGTCGCCGGCGGACTGTGGGGGCTCTACGGCAACCTCCGGCCGTTCGTCGTCCACCGTCCGCAGGAGGCATGACGATGAGGTACCAGGCGGCCGTACTGCGCTCGTACGAGGACCCGTTCACAGTCGAGGAGGTGACCCTGCACACAGAACCCACCGCTGGCGAAATCTTGGTCGAGATCGCGGGCTGCGGGATGTGCAGGACTGATCTCGCGGTCCGGCGATCGGCCGGCCGTAGCCCGCTGCCGGCGGTGCTCGGCCACGAGGGGGCCGGGGTCGTGGTGCGGACGGGCGGCGGCCCGGACACCGCGATCGGCGTCGGTGACCACGTCGTGCTGAGCTTCGACTCCTGCGGGCACTGCCGGAACTGCCGCGGTGCGGCCCCCGCCTACTGCGACTCCTTCGCCTCCCTCAACCTCTTCGGGGGACGCGAGGAGGACGCGCGGCGGCTCACTGACGCGACCGGGGGAGCGCTGGCCCCCCGGTGGTTCGGCCAGTCCTCGTTCGCCGAGTACGCGCTCGTCCCGGCCCGCAACGCCGTCCGGGTCGATGCCGCACTGCCCGTCGAACTGCTCGGGCCGCTCGGCTGCGGCTTCCTCACCGGTGCCGGAGCTGTGCTGAGCGCTTTCGGCGCCGGCCCCGGCGACACCCTCGCGGTCTTCGGCGCGGGAGCGGTGGGCCTGGCCGCGGTGATGGCGGCCACCGCCGCCGGGGCAGTGACCGTGGCCGTCGACCGACATCCCGGGCGACTGGCCCTGGCCGAACGGTTCGGCGCGATCCCGCTGCCCGCAGCAACGGCCGGACTGCCCGAGCAGATCCGGCGCCTGACCGAGGGCGGCGTGCAGTACGCGCTGGACACCACGGCCTCCTCCCCGCTCATCAACGACGCGCTCCGGGCACTGCGCCCGACCGGCAGCCTGGGCCTGGTGGCACGGCTCCACACCGCGCTGCCGCTCGAACCGGGCACGCTGGACCGAGGCCGCAGCATCCGCCACATCTGCGAAGGGGACGCCGTACCCGCACTGCTGATACCCAGATTGACGAGGCTGTGGCAGGCCGGACGCTTCCCCTTCGACCAGCTGATCCGCACCTACCCACTGGCCGACATCAACGAGGCCGAACACGACTGCGACGCGGGCCGCGTGGTCAAACCCGTCCTGCTCCCGGAGCGGAGAAGCCGATGAACAAGGCATACAGCACCGCAGACTCACCGCATCCGACAAACAGACACCTTGCAGTCACCACTCCCGCCAACGGAGGAAACATGGCCGGCACGGCGCCGCAGCACACGGACGTGGAAGGCGTGGACGCAGGCGTGGGTCTGACCGCCCTCCTGGTCGCTGCGGCACGGGCGATCGAGACCCACCGCCACGACAGCCTGGCCCAGGACATCTACGCGGAACACTTCGTGCGCGCCGCCCCGGCCTGCGCAAACTGGCCGGTGCGCATCGAACAGGTCCCGGACGGGGACGGTAACCCGCTGTGGGGGCGGTTCGCCCGCTACTTCGGCCTGAGGACCAGGGTCCTCGACGACTTCCTCCTCCGATCGGTCCGTACGAGCGCCCGCCAAGTCGTCTTACTGGGCGCCGGGTTGGACACTCGAGCCTTCCGGCTGGATTGGCCCTCCGACTGCGTCGTCTTCGAGATCGACCGGCCGGGCGTGCTGGCGTTCAAACACCAGGTGCTCACGAACCTGCCGGCCACCCCGCAGGTAAAGCGCGTCCCCGTACCGGTCGACCTGCGCGCCGACTGGGTCACCGCGCTGACCACCGCCGGCTTCGACCCGGCCGCACCGAGCGTCTGGCTGGCCGAGGGACTCCTCTTCTACCTGCCGGGCCCCGCCGAGACGTACCTCATCGACACGGTGGACCGGCTGACCACCGAAGGCAGCGCACTGGCCTTCGAGGCCAAGCTGGAAAAGGACCTACAGGCGTACCGCGACAGCCCGATCTACACGGCGACGCGAGAACAGATCGGCATCGATCTGCTCCACCTCTTCGACAAGGGACCACGCCCCGACTCCGCAGGTGACCTGACGGCCAAGGGCTGGTCCACCTCGATGCACACTCCCTTCGAGTTCACCCGCCGGCACCGAGGTGGCCCCCTGCCCGAGCCCAACGATGCGCTGGAGGGAAACCGGTGGGTGTTCGCGCACAAGTCCTCGCCCTGACGCCCGCAACGCTCACGACGACGTCCGCACGGAGGCTGAGGGCGGGGCCCGGTCGCAGGCTCCGTCCGGTGGAACGCGTCCCGCCGGGCGGGCAGTTCGGTCACGTCGCAGCGGTGCCGCCCACGCCCGGGAAAGGTGCTGACGGACCATGTCAGACGGCCCGGGCAGCCACCAGCTGGTCGCCTGGGATCCCGGCCATGTCCGGCGCGTAGTAGTCCTTGATGCCGGCGGCCCACGTAGCCATGGTGATGCGGTCCTCGGCGTCCGGACCGAGGGTGTCGAAGAGGGCGTGGATGTTCGCCTCCTCGAAGCCGATCGCCGCCATCAGCGATACGAAGAGGGGGTGCTCGATGAGGCCGTCCCCGTCGGGGTCGCCGAGTGCGGAGAGGGCCTCCGCGAACTCGGCGATCGTGGGACCGAAACGCTCGGAGTCGAGCACGAACGGACGGAACTCGTCCACGGTGATCACGCCGTCGCCGTTGGTGTCCAGTTCAGTGGCCAGCGTCGTCCAGTAGCGGCGGATGTGCCTTCCCGGCCGGTGCTGCGAACACCGGTCTTGCTCGGTGACCTATCGATCAATCACCCGAGAAGGTACGTCCTTCCCGGGTCGATCCACAGACATCTGAGCATTGCTCGCCGTCTTGGGGTCAGGTCGTCTTCGCGCTGGTCGCCGTGCCGACCGGAGTCTTCTTCGCCACGGGACTGCTCCGCAAGCGGCGCGGGTGACGCGGGAGGCTGCCACGAGGCCGTGGTGGCCAACGGGGTGTCCCGGCGGCCACCAGTCGCCGTCAGGTCAGCCGCACCGGCCCGTCGGCCGGGTCCGGGTCACCACGTCGGTGGTGCCGGTCGTCGAGTCCAGCCACACCACCTGGCTGCCGGCGACCGCCGCCGGGTGGGTCTGGACGCCGCGGTTGCAGGAGACGCGGCCCTTGTACGTGCCCGGCGTGCCAAGGGCGCCGAGGGCGGCGAACTGGTGGAGCTTGGGGCTCGCTTCGTTGCTGAGGGGCGCGTCGGGCACGTAGGCGGCGACCGTCGCGGTGTCCTCGGACACCGTCAGGTCGTAGGCGTGGAGCGCGTCCGGCCCCGCCTCTGGGCTGAGCTCCACCACGCCCGAACCGTCGAGCGAGGCCCGCAGCAGAGAGGTCCCGCCCGCCGCCTCCTGGTCGAGGAGCCAGAAGACGTGCGTACCGTTGATGGCCGTCGGGCCGTGGCTCACGGTGTTCGGGGTCTCGTGGACCACCGTGCTCTCACCGCTCGCGACGTCAACGACGATCGTCCGCCACTCGTACGCGGCGCGTGCCGCCAGAGCCACCCGGCGCCACTCCTGGTAGGCGACCTTGCCGCCGCTCGCCGAGGGGGAGTACGCCCGGCGGTAGGTGCCACCACCGAACGAGACCTTGTTCGCGGGGTCCTTCAGGCTCAGATGGATCACCCCCGACCGCCCACCCACGTTCGCGTAGCCGAACGTCACGACGTCACCGTCGACGTCCGTCACGCTGCCCCCGCCGCGGCCGGACCACAGCTTCTTTACCGGTCCGCCCGCGATCGGCCTGGCCAGAATCTCGACGTCACCCGGGCTGTACGCCTGCCACACCACCGTCTTGCCGTCGGTGGAGGGGTTGACGTGGTAGCGGCCGTCGTTGGGGCTCATCAGCTTCAGCTGTCCCTTGCCGTCGGCCCGCCCCGCCCACACCGAGTACGGCTCCGAACCGTCCTCGTTCGACTTGGACGCCGCCCACCAGCCACCACCTCCGCCCAGGCCCGTGCCGGTGGTGTTGATCCGCTCCAGGAGCGGTTCGGAGTCCAACCCGAGGGCCAGCTCCCAGCCGGGCGCGATGCCGTGCGCCGTGAACGCACGGCGCAGCGCCTTCATGCCGTCCGCCGCGACCCCGAGGTCCTTCGCCGCCGCGAGCACGGCGGCCCGTCCCTGGGTGAAGCCGTCGAGCGGCGTGAGGTACTGGGTCAGCGCCCGGTAGACGATCGTGTCGGCGAGCTCGGCGCCGAGGTCCTCGCGAGCGTCCCAGAGTGCTCCGCCGAAGATGGTCGAGTTGAGGTGGACGCCGCCGTTGTCGTTGAGGAAGTCCAGGCCGAGGAACGACTTCGTGGTGGTCCGCCCGTCATTCAGGTCACGCAGGGCGCAGTCCCGGGGGCCCTTCGTCCGGCAGAGCCGTTCCCCGAGCAGACCTGAGTCCGGGTCCGTCATCGGGACGCCGTACACGTCCGCCTCGATCGCGTTGCCGAAGTAGTCGGCGATGGCCTCGTTCATCGCGCCGGACTGGCCCGCGTAGACGAGGTTCGCCGAGTGCTCGATCACGCCGTGCGTCATCTCGTGGCCGACGACGTCCAGGGCCGCGGACAGCGGCCGGTACTCGTCGTCGCCGCTGCCGTACACCATCTTCCGGCCGTCCCAGAAGGCGTTGACGTAGGGCTCCCCGTACACGGTGACGCCCACCAGGGAGTTGACGGTCATGCCGTGGCCGTCGAGACTGTTCCGCCCGTGCCGGTTCCGGTAGTAGTCGTAGACCTGCCCGGCGGCCCAGTGCGCGTCGACGGCACCGGCCTCGGTGGCGTCGGTGCCGAACTCGGGGGTGGGCGAGCCGAACTCCTTGATATCGTCGGGCCACCGTCCGCTCACGTCACCGACCCACTTGCCGCGCGCGTCCCAGGTCGCCAGCACGTTGTCGCTGTACTCGTCGTTCGGGATGCGGGTGCGGTCCCGCAACACGTACTGGCCGCGCGCCTCGTCGTGGAGGACATCGAGGGGCACCGTCGTGCCGTCGAGCCGGACCCCGCTGCCCTTCGCCCCGGTGGCCGGAGCCCGTTGCCGGGAGGTGTCCGACGCGGGCTTCCCGGCCACCCGGGCCGGTGCGCCGAACGTCTTGATACCGCTGTAGCGCAGCAGCGGATATCCGGCGTGGGCGTCGACGTACACCTCCTGCGACACCGGCTCGCCGGTCGCGGGGTCGGTGCCGTTCACGGTGACGTGCTGGGTGAGGACACCCGTTCCCTGGGGCAGGACCACGAGCCCGTGGGCGGTGCCCCGCAGCGGTGACCGCTCCTCCTCGCCCTCGCGCGGTGCCGCCGCGAAGTGCCGGCTGCCGAGGTCGTCGAGGACACGGTCGACGGCCCGCTCGACGGCGAGCTCCTCGCCGACCTCGGCCGTCGTCCCGGTGGTCAGCCCGGTGAAGTACTTGCCGGAGGTGCCGGTGACGATCCGCTCGCCGTTCTTCCTCTCCATGCGGACGACGTACTGGCCACCCAGCACGGGCACGCCCCGATGCCGCTGCTGGAACCGTACGGTCTCCTGCCCGCCCGAAGCGGTCGTCGCGGTGGGCACCAGGTCGCGTTCCGCGTCGGCCATCCGGTAGCGCTGCCGCTTGCTGCCCAGATAGGCGCGGGCTGCCCCTGCCGCGCTGCTCGCCTCGGGGGCCCGCTCCCGGATGCCCTGGACCAGGGCCGGGGTCTCCGTCTCCTGTCCGGGGACCATCTCGCCCGGGCTCGGCGGTGGCGTGTCCGCTTCCGTCGCGGCGCCGGCGGGCACCGCCGGAACGACGAGTGCGGCGACGCCCAACAGCGTCGCCGCACCCGATATCCCGCTCAGCCGTAATATGCGGCCGCCTCCACGGCCGCTGTTCCTTCTTGGGTGACGCACGTCTTCCCAACCCCCCACTCGTCGTCGGAGCCGGTGGCGGGACACTCCGGCAGGGGGCCATCGAAGCGGTGATGAGCCCTCGCAATCAATGGGGACCGAGTGCCCACCGGTGCCTTCCGGCCGCTCCGTGCCCGGGCCGTCCCGGCGGGAGACGGGGGAATGGTTTCATGAGGTTCCCCTCCTACTGTGGAGACCTTGGCCGGAGGGATGGTTGGGGGTCATGGCATCCAGGAAGCGCATCTACGACATCGAGTTCCGCGGGGGAGCGGTACGGATCGTGACGGAGACCGGGAAGCCGATTCCGGAGGTGGCTGAGAACCTGGACATCCACCCGGGGACGTTGCACAGCTGGGTGTCGCGGGCCCGGCGCAACGGGTCGCCGTCGTCGGATCGGCCGGTGGCCGATCCATCGCCCGGTGGTCGTCTGCGGGAGAGCGAGCCCGTTGAGCCGGAGCGGCTGCGGGCCGAGGCCAGGGAGAAGGGCCAGAACCCAACATCTTCATCAGCCTTCTAGGGCGGCCGGAATGGCCGTAGTGGATCACATCTTTCCGTTGCGCGACCCTACCGACCGCCTGCGGTACAGCCCTCGCCGATCGCTCACTCCACCCGCAGAGGCAACCCACGGGTTCGGCTCCCCGTCTCGATGTCCGAGAGGGCGTTCGATCCGGCGCAGACCACCGGAACGGACCTGCGCTTGACCAGGGTTGAGGAGAGAGTCTTGATACGTGCCCGGAAGGCATGGGTTACCGCGCTAGCGGTGCTGACAGTGGCAGGGGTGGCGCCGACGGGGGCGTACGCCGCCCCGGCTCCGCCGGACAAGCCCAGCGGAGCAGTGACACCCGACGCCGGGGAGACGCTGCCGCCCGGCTGGCGCATCGCCGGTGAGGACGGGCGGAACCACCTGGAGTGGCGCGCCCCCGAGCCGGTCCCCATGGGCGACTCCCGCGTGGAATTCCGCGCCAACGGTGCGCTCGTGGGCGTACCCGAGCCGCAGGACGACGGCCGGACCTTCCGTATCCCCCTCGACGAGGTCCGCACCGCAGACCTGGACGACCTCCAAGTCCAGGCGGCCGGGCGCAGGCTCGATGAAGCCCCGGGCGCGGGCGCGAGCCGCAAGGTGACGCCGCCGGCCCCGAAGCTCCCGCCCAAGCTCCCGGCGGGGACCGTCGACCCGGGCAAGGCCGGCACGTACGGCACCACCACCGGTGAGTACAGCCTCGCCTCCGTCAAGCTCCCGGGCCTCCCCGAGCCGGTCGAGATGCGCGGGGTCGTCGTCGCCCCGAAGAACGCCCCCGGCAAGCGTCCGATCGCGCTCTTCCTGCACGGTCGCCACTCCACCTGCTACGTGCCCGGCAAGGACGAGGAGACCTCCGGCAACTGGCCCTGCACCAAGGGCAGCAAGCCGATCCCCAGCCACCGGGGCTATCTGCGCGACCAGAAGCTCCTTGCCTCCCAGGGGTACATGACCGTCTCGATCTCCGCCAACGGCATCAACGGCCAGGACTGGAACGCCGAGGACGGCGGCGCGCAGGCCCGCTCCTCTCTGATCCGCAATCACCTCGGCCGCTGGGCCGACTGGGCCGCCAACCCCGCCTCCGCGCCCGCGGCGGTGCGCAAGGGCCCGAAGACCGACCTGTCCCGGGTGCTCCTCGTCGGGCACTCGCGCGGCGGCGAGGGCGTCAACCGCGCGGTGATGGACAGCCTGTACAAGCCGCCGGCCGCCCAGGACGGCTACCGGTCCAGGGCCCGTTGGAACATCCGCGGCACGGTCCACGTCGGCCCCACCCTCTTCGGCCACAACCCGGTGCCCGACGTCCCCTCGCTCACGCTCCTGCCCGGCTGCGACGGTGACGTCTACGACCTCCAGGGCCAGGTGTTCACGGACGGCGCCCGGGGTGTCAGCCGGGGCAAGGCCCTGCACAGCTCGGTCTACATGATCGGCGCCAACCACAACTACTTCAACAGCGAGTGGACCCCGGGCCAGGCCGAGGCCCCGGCCTACGACGACTTCTGGCACGAGCCCGAGTCGCCGGACCCGCTCTGCTCGCCCGGCGCCGCCGGGCGGCTCTCCGCCAACCAGCAGCACAAGGCGGGCGCGACCTACATCGCCGCCGCCGCACGGCTGTTCGTCGGCGGTGACGACCGCGTACGCCAGCTCGTCGACGGCACCGGCCGCCGCGCTCCCTCCGCCGACCCCGCCCGGGTGCTGACCCACGCGGTCGGCGGCAACCGTGGCGCAGGCTTCCTCCCCGACGCCCCGCAGGGCCCGCTGAAGGTCAGCGGCGCCCGTCTGTGCGACGCCGTTGCCTCCGGCCGCTCCGCCTGCATGGGCGAGAAGGACCCCGGCTCCTCGCCGCACTTCGCGCACTGGCGCCCCGAGCACGAGGACGGGCGCCGCGCGGTCGCCCTGGACTGGAAGAAGCCGGGCACGACCGCCCGCCTCACCCCGCAGAAACCGGTCTCGGTCAAGGGCGCGGGAAGCCTCGCGCTGCGCGTCGCCGTACCCCCGAACACCAGCGGCACCCGCTTCGACGTCAGCGTCAGGGACGCCAAGGGCAAGCGGGCCGTGCTGGGCAGCGTCCGTATCGACGGGCTGCCGGGAACCGACCTCACCGCCTCGTACTGGGCGCAGGAGCTCCGCGTCCCGCTCACCGCCGCGACCCGCGCCAAGCTGAACCTCAGCAAGATCGCCTCCCTCGAAGTGACCCCCAAGTCCCGCTCCGGCAAGGCATGGCTGATGGACGCCTGGTCGTGGAAGCCGGGCACGCCCGCGGTGAAGACCACGCCGCTCACCCGCGTCGACATCGGCCGCCTCACGGTCAAGGAGGGCGACTCCGGCTTCCGTACGTACCAGGTGCCCGTCCGCATCACCGGCAAGAACGCGGGCGCGGTCCGGCTGTACGTCATCGACCCGGACACCGGCAGGTCGACCGGCCGACTGGTCAAGGTCGGCCCCGACACCGCCGGGATCAAGGTCAAGGTGAAGGTCGAGGGCAACAAGCGCTACGGCTGGGACAAGCCCCACGACATCGCGGTCAAGGCCGTCCAGGGCACAGTCGTCGGTGCGGACGCCGGCGGTGTCACCGCCGCGAACGACGATCCGATGCCGAAGGTGACCGTCGAGCCGGTGAACGCCGATGTCACCGAGGGCACGCCACTGACGTGGCGGATCTCCCTCTCGGAGAAGGCGGACATCGAGATTTGGGCCGTGGCCCAGCTGGTCCCCGTCACCGGCGGCCGCCCGGAGCTGTCCACGGCCGACGTCGACCAGGAGTGGCTGTCCCAGCTCGTGGAGGAGATCCCGAACCCGGCGGTCCCGCTCTCGCAGGTCCCGTACGGGACGCTGTGGACGGCGATCGAGGCGGGCGAAGAATCGACAGAGCTGACCGTCCCGACCATCCGCGACCAGGTGAAGGAAGGGGCCGAGTACGTGCGCTTCCAGGTGACGGACGACGGGGAGGCGCCGCTGGGCCCGCCGTTCGAGGGCACGGTCCGCGACGCGCCGTAGTCCGCACGGTGCTATTCCTCGCTGCTGCCGCCGCTGTCCGGGCGCCCGACGGGGCGAGCGCTCCCGGTGTCCACTTCGCCGCGGATGTGCTCGACTCCGCGGGGGTCACCGGGGAGCCGGCTGCTGACGATGCGGCGGAGCCGAAGGTGTTGTGAGCACCCGTCGGTGTGCCCCCGACCCATGCACAGGTCGGGGGCACACCGACGGCTGAACGGACCAGCCTGCATCCGGCCCGCCACCGGGCGACCCGAGGAAGCTGGTCCGCTACGGCCAGGCCACATCCTAGGGTCTGTTGCGAAAGTGGATCTTGTTCGTTGATGATCGTGTCCTGTGGGACGTGGGGATCTGACGAACGGCCAGTGGGCCCGGCTCGAGCCTCTGCTGCCGACGGGCATCAAGCCGGGTCGGCCGCAGGTGTGGACGCGGCGGCAGCTGATAGACGGCATATGGTGGCGGACTCGGACCGGTGCTCCCTGGCGGGATGTGCCGGAACGATATGGGCCGTGGGACCGGGTCTACGACCTGTTCCGGCGCTGGCAGCGGGACGGCACCTGGGCAAGGATCCTCACCCAGCTCCAGGCCGAGGCTGATGCGAAGGGCCTGATCACCTGGGACGTCAACGTCGACTCCACTGTCTGCCGGGCCCACCAGCACGCCGCCGGAGCGGCGAAAAAGGGGACCTCCAGAAGGAGCCGCCCGGCGGGATCTTCGCCGAGCCGGCCGACCACGGCCTCGGACGCTCCCGCGGCGGACTGACCAGCAAGGTCCACCTCGCGGTCGAGCAGGGGCAGAAGCCCTTGTCCGTCGTGATCACGGGCGGGCAGCGGAGCGACTTTCCGCAGTTCGAGCCGGTCCTGGAGGCTGTCCGGGTTCCGAGGCTGGGGCTCGGCAGGCCGCGCAAGCGCCCTGACCGGGTGCGGGCCGACAAGGCGTACGACTCGCGCGGCAATCGTTCCTACCTGCGCAGACGCGGGATCAAGGCCACCATCCCGGTACCGGCGGACCGGGTCCGCAACCGCCTCAAGCGCGGATCGCGCGGCGGGCGGCCGCCACAGTTCGACAAGGACGACTACAAGCAGCGGCACGCGGTCGAGTGCGGGATCAACCGGCTCAAGCGTCATCGAGCCGTGGCCACCCGCTACGAAGCGACCGTGCTGGTCGCAGCCATCAACGAGTGGCTGTGACCAGCACTTTCACAACAGGGCCTAGCGCATCCGCGAGCTGGAAATGGAGCGTGATGTGTGCAAGCGATTCGTGGCCTTGTGGGTGAAGTAGCTGAGGCGGACCCGGCCGTCGCGGTCGGGGTGATCAGCAGCTGCAAGGCCGAGCAGAAGATTCCGTACCGCACCGCCTGCCGGGCGTTGGGGGTGTCCGAGTCGTGGTTCTACCAGTGGCGGGATCGTCCGCCGACAGCGCGTGAGGTACGCCGCCAGCGGCTGGCCGAGGAGATCGAGGAGATCTTCCACGGCTCGGGTGGCACCTACGGATCGCCGAAGGTGTTCATCCAGCTGGTGCGCAGAGGCTGGCGAGTGTCGGTGAACACCGTCGCGAAGGTCATGGCCGAACTCGGGCTGACCGGACGTAAGATGCATCGCCGCCGGTCGCTGACGAGGCCGGGCAAGCGGTCGGCTGCCGTGGACCTCGTGCGCCGGGACTTCACCGCCGAGGAGCCCGACTCGTCTGGGCGGGCGATCTCACCGAGATCGAAACCGGCGAGGGCAAGCTGTACTTGGCGACGGTCATCGACCTGTTCTCCCGCCGCCTGCTCGGCTACGCGATGGCCGCCCGTCATGACGCCGACCTGGTCGTCGCATCCCTGAACATGGCCGCGGCCACCCGCGGTGGTGACGTGCGCGGCGTGATCATGCACACGGACAGGGGCAGCGAGTACCGCTCGCGGTGATTCAAGCGGGCCTGCCGAAAGCTCGGCGTTGTCCAGTCCATGGGCAGAGTCGGATCTTGTTTCGACAACGCCGTGAGCGAGGCGTTTCACAGCGTGCTGAAGGTCGAGTACGTCCACCGCCGCTCCTTCCGCACCCGCACCGATGCCCGCATCAAGATCGCCACCTGGATCACCGACTTCTACAACGCCGGGCGGCTACACAGCGTGTGCGGGTTCAAGAGCCCGATCGACTACGAACGTGACTACCGAGCCACCCTCGCCCAGGGACTGGCCGCATAGATCGTCTCCACGCTGCGAGGGGACTGATGTTGTCCGACCTCCCCGCCCGCCGCCGACCACCCACTCC